>NZ_JBFRRH010000059.1:0-21430 GCF_041472995.1 Vibrio sp. 10N.261.46.A3
GCCATGTGCAGTATGGAAACACTTATACCGTAGAAGACGATGGTACAACCAACGGCGTAAATGATTTCCTAACGGATACCGCTGAAATAAGCGTTGTGGTAACGGAAGTGAATGATCAGCCAGTGGCAACGGACATCGACTTGGGCACCATCCTTGAAGAAGGTCAGCTAATCATCAAAGAGGAAGATCTGATTGGCGCAACGAGTGACCCAGAGAACGACACGATTACCGTAACGAACTTGGTGCTCGATCAAGGGCAAGGCACATTACAACGCTTTGAAAACGTGGCTGGTGCGGATGACAACTCGATCAATGGACCATACTGGGTATTTACCGCAGCGGATGAATATAACGGTGATGTTAAGTTCACCTATACCGTAGAGGATGATGGTACCACCAATGGTGCCAATGACTTCTTGACGGATAGTGCTGAAATCAGTGCTGTGGTGCAAGGTGTCAACGATACGCCTGTTGTTAATGGTGACAGTGTCACCTCTCTTGCCGACGAGGATGCCGGTCAGCTATTGAGTGGTATCAATGTCAGTGACCCAGATTATGTGGATGCATTTTCGAATGACCTAATGACAGTCACACTGACGGTGGATTACGGCACATTGAACGTAGCTCTCCCGGCAGGGACGACGGTGATGGTTAACGGGAACAACACCGGTTCGGTCATCTTAGTCGGTACTCTGAGCGATTTGAACGCACTGATTGATACGCCAACCAGTCCAACTGGCGTTTACCTCGATGCGAGCTTGTCTCCAACCAATAGTATTGGATTAGAAGTCATCGCTAAAGACAGCGGAAACCCTTCAGGTATCGCGATTGAAACTGCGCCAGTGGTGTATAACATCGCGGTGACACCTGTGGCGAATACGCCAACCTTGTCTATTGACCCGGCATTCAACTATGTGAGAAACATTACGACCAGCTCATCTGTGGTCGCTAATAGTGGAGTCGCTTTAGTCGGAATTGTCGCTGCATTGACGGATATTACTGAAGAGTTGACGTTGAAGCTCAGTGATATTCCGGACGGCGTTGAAGTAACCAGTGATGCGGGTACGGTTTCGCTGGTGGGTGATACTTGGATAGCGACGGCTGATGCGATTGATAGTCTCAGACTCGTCGAGCAACCATCAGCTGGTAAGCCGTTAACTCCGGGTAATTACACGTTGAAGGTTGAGGCGGTATCTGAAGAAACGGACAATAACGATATTGCGATATCTCAAAACATTGATCTAAACCTCAATATAGTTGCGAACCCAATAGATCTCGATCTGTCTTCTGAAACAGACGATGTGCAACTTTTAGCGAGTAACTTTGATACTAACCTCACTGGCGGATCAGGAAATGACCGACTTGTGGGTGGATCGGGTGACGATACGCTGGTTGGCGGTGGAGGCTCAGACATTCTGACTGGTGGCGATGGTATGGACTCGTTCGTATGGCTTAACATCGAAGATGGTGTTGAAGATACGATTACCGACTTTGATTTGTCGGAAGGGGACAGTATTGATTTGAGAGAAGTGTTGCCGGAGCTTAAAAATACATCTCCAGACATGACCGCGTTGCTACAACAGATAGACGCGAAAGTGGACGGGGATGACATTGAGCTTACGATCAACCCGGATGGCTTAGGTACTACGGAACAGGTGATTGTGGTTGAAGACCTTGCGCCACAGCTAACCTTAAGTGGCACCATGCCTTCAGACATCCTAGATGCGCTAGTACAGCAAAATGTGATAACTCACGGTTAAGCGAACCATTAAACCATAACGAAAGAGGCCAGCATTGCTGGCCTCTTTTTTGTTACGGTATAAACTGAAAAAGACGTTACTTAAGAGAGTTGTGGATCAGGAACTCTTCTTCAACACCTTTCAACTTCATTTCATCCATAATGAAGTTCACCGTGTTCAACAAACGTTGTTCACCTTTAGGAATCAGGTAGCCGAACTGACTGTTGGTGAATGGAGTTTCGCAGCGTGCCGCTTCAAGACGTTCGTCAGTTACTTGATAGAATAGACCTTCAGGCGTTTCTGTCACCATCACATCAACTTTGCCTTCTGCTACTGCTTTCGGTACGTCGAGGTTGTTCTCGTAACGTGTGAAGCTCGCGTTTTGCAAGTTCGCGTCGGCAAAGATCTCGTTAGTACCGCCAATGTTCACGCCCACACGAACAGAAGAGAGGTTCACTTTCTCAATGCTGTCGTACTGTTCTGCGGTGCCTTTCGCAACCAAGAAACACTTACCAAAGGTCATGTAGCCTTGAGTTTGTTCCGCATTTAACTGACGCTGCATTTTACGTGTAATGCCGCCCATTGCGATGTCGTACTTATCGTCGTCTAGATCGGCCAGTAGATCTTTCCATGTGGTACGAACAATCTTCAATTCAACGCCTAATTGTTCCGCGATGTGCTGTGCAACGTCGATATCGTAGCCAGAGTAGCTTTTACCATCGAAGTAAGAGAAAGGCTTGTAGTCGCCAGTAGTGCCCACACGCAAAGTGCCTGATTTTTGAATGTCTTCTAGCTGGTCAGCTTGTGCGACACCAGAAAGTGCCAGAGCAATGGAGGCAAGTAATAGTGATGTTTTTTTCATTGTAATTGTCTGTTGTGTTTGTGTTGTCATTCAAAGTAACAGAAACAATCAGAGAAAGAGATCAAACCATTGGAAAGGTTGGAAAAGAAGATAAAACGAGGGCAGGAGATAGGTATTTCTACGCTTTATGCGCATTAATCGAGATGCGTTTCATATTCTATTTTGATAAACCGAAGACAAACAAAAAGCCCATGTTATCGAATAACATGGGCTTCATTTTGGTTTAGCTGTTTAGCTGTTTAGCTATTTGGCAACTGACTCGTTGTTCATCTTAGCCGGAGCTTTAGATGCGTTAACCAGTAGGATACCAACGGTTAGTACCATCGAACCACATAGTAGGAACAATAAGCGTCCTGTTGGTTCGTTTGGAATCAGAGCCATTGCTAGAATACCGAAACCGGCTGTGCTGATAAGCTTACCAAGCATTGAACGCTGTTTAGTATCTAGGTTTTGTTGCTCTTCGCCTTCCGCTACAAGCGGCGTGTTCCAGTTAGTGAATAGTTGGTCAACTTCTTTCTCACGCTCTGGCGATAGGCCTTTGTAGAAGCGAGAAGTCATGATGAAGTAACCACCTGTGAACACTACGTGAGCAGCTAAGCTAAGACCGACTTTCAAATCGCTCCATTCACGGCCTGTAAGCGCTGTTTCTAGACCAAATAGGTTCTCGATGTCTTCTGCTTGAAGAGAGATACCGAAGATGTAAGAAACGAAACCACCAACCACTAGAGTAGACCAACCAGCCCAGTCAGGTGTCTTACGAATCCACATACCTAGTAGTACAGGGATAAGCATTGGGAAGCCAATCAACGCACCTACGTTCATTACGATATCGAACAAGCTTAAGTGACGCAGAGAGTTAATGAATAGACCAATCGCGATGATGATAATACCCATCATGATAGTCGTTAGCTTACTTACAATAACCAGCTCTTTCTGAGTCGCATTTTGACGAAGAATCGGGCTGTAGAAGTTCATTACAAAGATACCAGCGTTACGGTTCAAACCTGAATCCATAGAAGACATCGTTGCAGCGAACATTGCTGACATAAGAAGACCAACCATACCTGCTGGCATTACGTTTTGTACGAATGCTAGGTAAGCAGCATCACCGGCTTTGTCGCCCATTGATGTGTATTGCTCAGCGAACTCAGGCATGAATGCACTTACGTACCAAGGTGGTAGGAACCAAATTAGTGGACCAACAACCATAAGGATACATGCTAGGCCTGCCGCTTTACGTGCGTTTTCACTGTCTTTTGCACATAGGTAACGGTAAGCGTTGATGCTGTTGTTCATTACACCGAACTGCTTCACGAAGATGAATACAACCCAAAGGATGAAGATGCTCATGTAGTTTAGGTTGTTACCTAACATGAAGTCGCCGTCGAAGTTAGCAACGATGTTAGTTAAGCCGCCACCGTGGAAGTAAGCTGCTACCGCACAAGTGATTGTCACGGCCATGATTACAAGCATTTGCATGAAGTCAGAAGCAACAACCGCCCAAGAGCCGCCTGTTACTGCCATCAATACTAGAACCATACCCGTTACCACAATGGTAGCTTCCATTGGGATGTTGAATACTGCTGCTACAAAGATCGCTAGACCGTTTAGCCAGATACCTGCAGAGATAAGGCTGTCCGGCATACCTGCCCATGTGAAGAATTGTTCAGACGTTTTACCAAAGCGCTGACGAATAGCTTCGATCGCCGTTACCACACGAAGTTGGCGGAACTTTGGAGCGAAGTACATATAGTTCATGAAGTAGCCAAAAGCATTGGCTAAGAATAGGATTACAATAACGAAACCGTCATTGAACGCGCGTCCTGCGGCACCTGTAAACGTCCATGCTGAAAACTGTGTCATGAAGGCAGTTGCACCAACCATCCACCACAACATTTTGCCGCCCCCTCTGAAGTAATCACTTGTAGAGGTGGTGAACTTACGGAACATCCAACCAATCGCGATTAAAAAGAAGAAGTAGGCGAGAACAACAAAAGTATCAATAGTCATCTTTTCAGCCTTTTAAATATCATAATTAACTGGGCTTAGATTAACGCGTCCCAAGATTTATTTGTACTACAATATGTCTTTAGTATGATCTAGGTCGCATTGATTTTTCGGGCTCTAATGCATAACCTCGTAAGTGCTTGTTTTGATTGTATTTAAATGTGCGTGCATTTTGTTTGAGATCTAAAATAAATTGAGGGTTAAATGTTTATATGTATTACAATATAAGCAAAAGCGCTTACTTTGCCGTATCTATAAGATTTTAATTATAACCGTAACAAATGTGCTACAAATTGGTGTGTTGTGCGACGACATTCACGTTAATTTGGAACCCTATACTGAAAACTTTTGTATTGAGATTTCAAGTGTAGCTCATTGTTTTCACTTCGCTATTTTCTGTTTATCTACGGCTATGAAGCCTTTCTATGCTATTTATTCATTTTTTCGTGCCATAGAGGTGCGTATTTGGAATTTTTGTCACTGAGTGGGCGTTAAACTGGACGGGCGGAACACACTTTCGGCTCACTTTGTCTATTGTGGTCTTCAGTGCATGCTATGAGAGATGTTTGACGACGTATCGAAAAGGAACATTGCTGGATAAGGGGCTGGATAAGAAGCTGGATAGGCATAGGGGGCACCAATAACGCTTCGTTAGATGTGTGCTGAAGTCGATTGAAAGCTTACATTACTTGTTATTGCCTGTCTTAGTCACGGAGCTGTGCGAACCCATAGAGAGAAAGGCGATAAGGTGTGGGGAAACAGAACGTTGATTGAGCGTGTTTTACGGTTAGTCAGCGCAATAAACGCCAGATAACAAAAAGCCCCACCGAGGTGAGGCTTCATCACTAAATCTAAAATAGATTAAGCGTTAACGTGATCAACTGCGTCACGAACCAGCTTGCCTAGCTCGTCCCACTTACCTTCGTCGATAAGGTTAGTTGGAACCATCCAAGTACCGCCACACGCAAGTACAGAAGGGATTGATAGGTATTCATCAACATTCTTCAAGCTTACGCCACCAGTAGGCATAAATTTAACAGGGTAAACCGCTGTTAGTGCTTTAAGCATGCCAGTACCGCCAGAAGGCTCAGCAGGGAAGAACTTCAACGTGCGAAGGCCCATTTCCATTGCTTGCTCAACTAGGCTTGGGTTGTTAACACCCGGTACGATTGCAACACCCTTATCGATACAGTATTGAACAGTGCGAGGGTTGAAACCTGGGCTTACGATGAAATCAACGCCAGCTTCGATAGATGCGTCAACTTGCTCGTTAGTCAGTACAGTACCTGAACCAATTAGCATGTCTGGGAATTCTTTACGCATGATGCGAATCGCTTCGATTGCACATTCTGTACGTAGCGTGATTTCTGCACATGGCATGCCGTTTTCAACAAGTGCTTTACCTAGAGGGATAGCGTCTTCAGCACGGTTGATAGCGATTACAGGAATTACTTTTAGGTTTGCTAGTTGTTCATTTAATGTCGTCATGAATTCTTTCTCACGTTAAATGTGGGCTTGCTTTCAATTAAGCAAACCCTTGATTAATAGTTAAAGTGCGTAATTATAGAGACAGATCAGGCGTCGCTTCTAGAGGAATGATAGCACCTGGATGCTGAATCACAGTTCCTGCCACAATATGACCTGCTAACGCTGCATCACGTGCATTGCCACCGCTTAAGCGCTTAGCTAGGAAGCCCGCGCTGAACGAGTCGCCAGCCGCTGTAGTATCAACAATGTTGTCTACTGGGTTTGGAGCAACGTACTGAGCGCTTTGGCTCTCAACCACTAGGCAGTCTTTAGCACCACGTTTAATGATGATCTCTTTCACACCAGATTCAGACGTACGTGCAATACACTGTTCAATGCTTTCGTCGCCATACAACTCTTGCTCGTCATCGAACGTCAATAGAGCCGTGTCTGTGTACTTAAGCATCTTCAAGTACCAAGAAATCGCTTCTTGTTGGCTTTCCCAAAGTTTTGGACGGAAGTTATTGTCGAAGAATACTTGGCCGCCTTGAGCTTTAAATTTGTCTAAGAAGTTGAATAGCTGCGTGCGTCCATTCTCTGTCAAGATAGCAAGCGTAATACCACTTAGGTAAACCGCATCAAAAGAGAATAACTTATCAAGTAGAGCAGGTGTGTCTTCCTGGTCAAACATGAATTTTGCTGCAGCATCATTACGCCAGTAGTGGAAACTGCGTTCACCAGTTTCATCGGTCTCGATGTAGTAAAGCCCTGGTTGTTTGTGATCAAGCTGAGCAATTAAGCTAGTGTCGATACCTTCCGCTTGCCACTTTTCTAACATGTCGGTACTGAATGGGTCAGTGCCTAGTGCTGTTACGTAGCTCGTGTTGATATCTTGCTCTTTTGTTAAGCGAGACAAGTAAAGTGCAGTATTTAGTGTGTCGCCACCGAAACTTTGCTTAAGCCCGTCTTGTTTCTTTTGTAGCTCAACCATGCACTCGCCAATGACCGCGATGTTTAATGATTTCATATGCTTACCTTAGCAACTGAGGTTGCGCTAGTTATTATTTTAGGAAATCTTCACGCGCAGGGTTGAAGATATCAAGAAGGATGCTGTCTTGCTCTAGTGCAACGGCACCGTGCATCATGTGTTTACGAGCGAAGTAAGCATCGCCTTCTTTAAGGACTTTCTTTTCGCCTTCAATCTCAGCTTCGAAGCTGCCACGAACTACGTAACCGATTTGGTCATGGATTTCGTGAGTATGAGGGTGGCCAATCGCGCCCTTATCAAAACATAGGTGTACTGCCATTAGGTCGTCAGTGTAAGCAACGATTTTACGCTTAATGCCGCCACCAAGTTCTTCCCATGGGTTTTCATCTAGGATAAAGAAAGAGTTCATTGTGTATCTCCTAATCTGTTTAAATCTTTTAAGTGTTACTTAACTTGCATCCATCATAAGGGAACGAGTCCAATTGTAATACAATATATCTAAATTTGTGTGATATTGATCAAGCGATACTTTATATAGCGTAAATAAATCAACAACTTAATAAATGGCCGATATTTACCATTAGTCAGCTACATCAATGACTTATAGTCAATTGTGTGACTCTACTCATCATTTAGCCACGAATAGGTATAATTAAAGCTCATATTGTATTACTTTATATGGAGTTTGAAAATTTAATCAAAGTTTAAGCAGATAAACTCTTTATTGAGGGTGACAAAGAATATGACGACTAAACCAGTATTGTTGACTGAAGCAGAAATCGAGCAGCTTCATCTTGAAGTGGGCCGTTCTAGCTTAATGGGCAAAACCATTGCAGCGAACGCGAAAGATCTAGAAGCATTCATGCGTTTACCTATTGATGTCCCAGGTCATGGTGAAGCCGGGGGTTACGAACATAACCGCCATAAGCAAAATTACACGTACATGAATCTAGCTGGTCGCATGTTCTTGATCACTAAAGAGCAAAAGTACGCTGACTTTGTTACAGAATTACTAGAAGAGTACGCAGACAAATACCTAACGTTTGATTACCACGTACAGAAAAACACTAACCCTACAGGTCGTTTGTTCCACCAAATCCTGAACGAACACTGCTGGTTAATGTTCTCAAGCTTAGCTTACTCTTGTGTTGCTTCAACCCTGACACAAGAACAGCGCGACAATATTGAGTCTCGCATTTTTGAACCAATGCTAGAAATGTTCACGGTTAAATACGCACACGATTTCGACCGAATTCACAATCACGGCATTTGGGCAGTAGCGGCTGTCGGTATTTGTGGTCTTGCTCTTGGCAAGCGTGAGTACCTTGAAATGTCGGTGTACGGCATTGACCGTAACGACACTGGCGGCTTCCTAGCGCAAGTTTCTCAGCTGTTTGCACCTTCTGGTTACTACATGGAAGGTCCTTACTACCACCGTTACGCGATTCGCCCAACGTGTGTGTTCGCTGAAGTGATCCACCGTCATATGCCTGAAGTGGATATCTACAACTACAAAGGTGGCGTGATTGGTAACACAGTACAAGCGATGCTTGCGACGGCTTACCCGAACGGTGAGTTCCCGGCTCTGAATGATGCTTCTCGTACTATGGGTATCACAGACATGGGTGTTCAGGTTGCAGTAAGTGTTTACAGCAAGCATTACTCTTCTGAAAACGGCGTAGATCAAAATATTCTTGGTATGGCGAAGATTCAAGATGCGGTATGGATGCATCCATGTGGTCTTGAGCTATCTAAAGCTTACGAAGCGGCTTCTGCTGAGAAAGAAATCGGCATGCCTTTCTGGCCAAGTGTTGAATTGAACGAAGGCCCTCAAGGTCACAACGGCGCACAAGGCTTTATTCGTATGCAGGATAAGAAAGGTGATGTTTCTCAACTTGTTATGAACTACGGCCAACACGGTATGGGTCATGGCAACTTTGATACGCTGGGTATTTCTTTCTTCAACCGTGGTCAAGAAGTACTGCGTGAATACGGCTTCTGTCGTTGGGTGAACGTTGAGCCTAAATTCGGCGGCCGTTACCTAGACGAAAACAAATCTTACGCTCGTCAAACAATTGCACATAACGCAGTAACGATTGATGAAAAATGTCAGAACAACTTTGACGTTGAGCGCGCGGATGCAGTACATGGCTTGCCACACTTCTTCAAAGTAGAAGACGAGCAAATCAATGGCATGAGCGCATTTGCTAACGATCATTACGAAGGTTTTGACATGCAACGCAGCGTGTTCATGCTAAACCTTGAAGAATTAGAATCTCCGCTACTATTAGACCTTTACCGTTTAGATTCTGAGAAAGGCGGCGAAGGCGAGCATCAATACGACTACTCACACCAATATCAAGGTCAGATTGTTCGCACTAACTTTGAATACCAAGCAAACAAAGAGCTGAACACGCTAGGTGAAGACTTCGGTTACCAACACCTATGGAACGTGGCAAGCGGTGAAGTGAAGGGCACAGCACTGGTAAGCTGGCTACAGAACAACACCTACTACACGTGGCTAGGTGCAACGTCTAACGACAATGCTGAAGTTATCTTTACTCGCACTGGCGCTAACGACCCAAGCTTCAACCTACGTTCAGAGCCTGCGTTCATTCTACGCAGCAAAGGCGAAACAACATTGTTTGCTTCTGTTGTTGAAACGCACGGTTACTTCAACGAAGAATTCGAGCAATCAGTTAATGCACGTGGTGTTGTGAAAGACATCAAAGTAGTGGCTCACACGAATATCGGTTCGGTAGTTGAGATCACCACAGAGAAATCAAACGTGACAGTGATGATCAGCAACCAACTTGGCGCGACTGACAGCACTGAACACAAAGTAGAGCTTAACGGCAAAGTATACAGCTGGACAGGCTTCTACTCAGTAGAAACAACTTTAAACCCAGAATTAGCAGAGCAGGGGAAATAATAATGAGCTATCAACCACTTTTACTTAACTTTGATGAAGCAGCAGAGCTTCGTAAAGAACTTGGCAAGGATAGCCTTTTAGGTAACGCACTGACTCGCGACATTAAACAAACTGACGCTTACATGGCGGAAGTTGGCATTGAAGTACCTGGTCACGGTGAAGGCGGCGGTTACGAGCACAACCGTCACAAGCAAAACTACATCCATATGGATCTAGCGGGTCGTTTGTTCCTTATCACTGAGGAAACAAAGTACCGTGATTACATCGTTGATATGCTAACAGCGTACGCGACGGTATACCCAACACTTGAAAGCAATGTGAGCCGTGACTCTAACCCTCCGGGTAAGCTGTTCCACCAAACGTTGAACGAGAACATGTGGATGCTTTACGCTTCTTGTGCGTACAGCTGTATTTACCACACCATCTCTGAAGAGCAAAAGCGTCTGATCGAAGACGATCTTCTTAAGCAAATGATCGAAATGTTCGTTGTGACTTACGCACACGACTTCGATATCGTACACAACCACGGCTTATGGGCAGTGGCAGCGGTAGGTATCTGTGGTTACGCGATCAACGATCAAGAGTCTGTAGACAAAGCGCTTTACGGCCTGAAACTAGACAAAGTAAGCGGCGGTTTCTTAGCACAACTTGACCAACTGTTTTCGCCAGACGGCTACTACATGGAAGGTCCTTACTACCACCGTTTCTCGCTACGTCCAATCTACCTGTTTGCAGAAGCGATTGAACGTCGTCAGCCTGAAGTTGGTATCTATGAATTCAACGATTCAGTGATCAAGACAACGTCTTACTCTGTATTCAAAACAGCATTCCCAGACGGTACATTGCCAGCTCTGAACGATTCATCGAAGACAATCTCTATCAACGATGAAGGCGTTATCATGGCAACGTCTGTGTGTTACCACCGTTACGAGCAGACAGAAACTCTGCTTGGCATGGCTGATCACCAACAAAACGTTTGGGTTCATGCTTCAGGTAAAACATTGTCTGACGCTGTTGATGCAGCAGATGACATCAAAGCATTCAACTGGGGTAGCCTGTTTGTAACCGACGGCCCTGAAGGCGAAAAAGGCGGCGTAAGCATCCTTCGTCACCGTGATGAGCAAGACGACGACACAATGGCGTTGATCTGGTTTGGTCAGCACGGCTCTGATCACCAGTACCACTCTGCGCTAGACCACGGTCACTACGATGGCTTACACCTAAGCGTATTCAACCGTGGCCACGAAGTGCTGCACGATTACGGCTTCGGTCGTTGGGTAAACGTTGAGCCTAAGTTTGGCGGTCGTTACATCCCAGAGAACAAGTCTTACTGTAAGCAGACGGTTGCTCACAACACAGTAACGGTTGATCAGAAAACGCAGAACAACTTCAACACAGCATTGGCTGAGTCTAAGTTTGGTCAGAAGCACTTCTTCGTAGCAGACGACCAGTCTCTACAAGGCATGAGCGGCACTATTTCTGAGTACTACACTGGCGTAGACATGCAACGCAGCGTGATTCTTGCTGAACTTCCTGAGTTCGAAAAACCGCTAGTAATTGATGTGTACCGCATCGAAGCTGACGCTGAGCACCAGTACGACCTACCAGTTCACCACTCTGGCCAGATCATCCGTACTGACTTTGATTACAATATGGAAAAAACGCTTAAGCCGCTAGGTGAAGACAACGGTTACCAACACCTATGGAACGTGGCTTCAGGCAAAGTGAACGAAGAAGGTTCTCTAGTAAGCTGGCTACATGACAGCAGCTACTACAGCCTAGTAACCAGCGCGAATGCGGGCAGTGAAGTGATTTTTGCTCGCACTGGTGCTAACGATCCAGACTTCAACCTTAAGAGTGAGCCTGCGTTCATCTTACGTCAGTCTGGTCAAAACCACGTGTTTGCTTCTGTACTAGAAACGCATGGTTACTTTAACGAGTCTATCGAAGCCTCTGTAGGCGCTCGTGGTCTAGTTAAATCAGTATCTGTTGTGGGCCATAACAGTGTCGGGACTGTTGTTCGCATTCAGACTACTTCTGGTAACACTTACCACTACGGTATTTCAAACCAAGCTGAAGACACGCAGCAAGCAACTCACACTGTTGAGTTCGCGGGTGAGACATACTCGTGGGAAGGATCATTTGCTCAACTGTAAATGATTAATACCAATCACAGTAAGTAAGTGAGCAGAAATAGCGCAGGAAAAAAGCTTGAGAACAAGGCAGAATTTTTCGATAAGTAGTTATTCTACAATCAAAAATTCTAACGAAGTTATCGAGCTTTTTAACAAGCTAGGGTGGCCAGTTATTTACTACGATTGGTATCACACGCAAGTTATTTAACGATTGCTTGTGTTGATGTGGTGCTTTGCGGGAACGAAGCATCACATTGAATTCAGTCGTGATTGCAAAATCGTTCGTTGATACCAACAACGACTGAATACATCGGGAATAAGTCAAACCGAGTAACTCATGCGAGTTGCTCGGTTTTTTTATGCGTGCTGCTTTTATAAGAAGTGGGAGAGAGGATGGGGCAACGGAGCTTCCCTTTTCCTTCGAATCTTACAGAGTGGGCTAAAGTATAATTTAGGATTTAAAAATGAAGGGATTCAAGGATGAAGTGGTTATTGGCAATAGTTACGATGTCTGGCGTCGCATTGGCGGCAGAAAATAACAGTGTTGAGGTGAGCAGTGAGCATTTTGTCCGTTATCAATACCAAGACAAAGTCAGCTATGGAATGCTAGACAATGACGTTGTGTTACCGGTCAGCGGCGATATCTTTGGAGAATATTCGGTAGCAAAAAATTCGATCCCGTTAGAGTCGGTTGAGGTGTTACTGCCGACAAAACCAGAGAAAGTTTTCGCTGTCGGGATGAACTTCGCTAGCCACTTAGCCTCACCTGCCAATGCACCACCGCCGATGTTTCTTAAACTTCCTTCTTCTTTGATTCTCACGGGCGAAGTGATTCAAGTGCCACCAAAAGCAAGAAACGTTCATTTTGAAGGCGAGCTGGTGGTTGTGATTGGTAAAGAGCTCAGCCAAGCCAGTGAAGAAGAAGCCGAGCAAGCGATCTTTGGTGTCACGGTGGGCAACGATATTACGGAAAGAAGTTGGCAAGGTTCGGATTTACAATGGCTCCGAGCGAAAGCTTCCGATGGTTTTGGCCCGGTTGGCAACACAATTGTGCGCGGCATTGATTACAACAATGTTGAGTTGACCACTCGTGTTAACGGCAAGGTGGTCCAACAAGAAAATACTTCGTTCATGATTCACAAACCACGAAAAGTCGTGAGCTATTTGAGCCACTATTTTACCCTCAAACCGGGCGATCTTATTTTTATGGGAACGCCAGGTAGAACCTATGCTCTGTCCGACAAAGATCAAGTGAGTGTCACGATTGAAGGGGTAGGGACTGTGGTAAACGAAGTGCGGTTCTGATGGTGAAAAATGTTTATTACGTTTCAACAAACGAAAAGCCTACTCACTGAGTAGGCTTTGGTCCTAACTAACCGTCTATTTGACGTTGTTTTTATTATTTAGATAAGGGCTTTTCTTGCTTTGGCTGCCACCCATTCGGAGAAGATGACCGTCACTAGAATCGCACAGAAAATCACAGTCACTTGAGGCCATGCCAGCATCGCCATCGATTCTTGTAATTTCAAGCCGATACCGCCAGCGCCGACCAAGCCTAAAACCGTAGACTCACGAATATTGATATCCCAACGGAACAAGCTCGTGCCGATGAAGCTTGGCATCACCTGCGGAAGAATGCCGTAGTTCAACACTTGCAGCGGAGAAGCTCCGGTCGATTGGATTGCTGACATCTGTGTTGCGTTCACTTCTTCAATCGCTTCGTACATTAACTTCGCCACGAAGCCAATTGAACGTAGTGCTATCGCAATGATACCAGCCAACAAACCTGGGCCGATGATTGCTACCAACAACAACGCCCAAATTAACGAGTTGATTGAACGACTTGCTGCGATGATGAACAGCGCGATAGGTCTGATAAACGTCATGCTTGGCGTTGTATTACGTGCCGCTAAGAACGCAACTGGAAACGCGAGTACGATCCCTAACAGTGTGCCAAGTGTCGCGATGTTAATGGTGTCCCGCAACGGACTCCAAAGAGACTCTAAGTAGCTCCATCTTGGTGGCCACATACGTGAAGAGATATCAGAAAATTGGTTGGGTGAGTCAGTTACAAAGTACCAAATCGTATCTTTGTTCATGACTTGCCATGCGAATACTGTCAAAGCAACAAAGCAAAGCCAGCCTAGCCAAAGCATTAGGCTCTGTTTACTGTCGTAACGCTGCCATTGGGTACGATTGATGGCGCTTGTCGGTGTTTCATTTAGCGTGCTCATTGGTCGTTCCTTACTGCACATGCTTACGGATGATGGTTGATAGGTATTCACACAACATCACAATCACGATAATAATCAATAGAATAGCAGCTGCTGCGCTGTATTCGTAACGGTCCATTGCTGTGTTTAACGTTGCGCCGATACCACCTGCGCCAACAATGCCAATCACGGCTGACTCACGAAAGTTGATGTCGAGTCGGTACATCGAAAGTCCGATGAAGCGCGGCATCACCTGTGCTTGAATTGCGTAATTCACCTGTTGTAACCAACTCGCGCCCGTTGCACGCATTGCGGTGAGTGGTGCTGGGTCAATGGCTTCAATTTCATCGGCAAACAGTTTTGCGAGAAAGCCGATGGTCGCGAAGGTGAGCGTGACAAAACCCGCAAACGTACCAAAGCCAAATAGAGCAACACACAGAATCGCTACGATGATTTCTTGTAAGCTACGAGCAACCGAAATAAACGCACGACAGAATAGGTAAACGGGAGTAGGGGCAAGGTTTTTCGCTGCGCCTAATCCGAATGGGATAGAAAGAAGGACACCCGCCACGGTCGATGTCAGGGTCATGGTTAAACTTTCAATCAAACCTTGTGAGATGTTGTTCCAACGGCCACCAAAATCTGGGTTCATGAAAGCCAAAATGAACTGCCAGCCGCGTTCGCTGCCTTCGTAAATTCGAGTCCAGTTGACGTGTACCGATTGAGTCGCGAGGTACAAGTAAACCGCGACAATGATGATTAAGCTCCAGCGTAGCCATGGGCTAGAAATCAGTGGCGGCTTTGTCCACTGTGTCGGGTATTGTTTGGAATTCTGTTTTCCTGACTTTAAATGCTGCTGAACTTGATTTGGATATGGTTGAGTCATATTGTTGCCTCAGACAGGCGAGGGCTCGTGATGATGAGGTCATCGGACTCTTCTTCTGCTTGTTGACTCCAGTCTTCCTCACCGTAGATTTGCGTTAAAACATCTTCAGTGAGCAGATTTGGTTTGTCATCAAAAACGACACAACCTGCATTTAAGCCGACAACACGGTCAACAAACTGCTTTGCTAATTGAACATCGTGAATATTGATGATGGCAGGGAGCTGTTGCTCTGAACAAATCTCACTGATCAGTCGCATGATTTGGCGCGCAGTACGTGGATCAAGTGCGGCCGTTGGTTCATCAATCAACAGTAATTTCGGTTTCTGCGCAAGTGCACGTGCAATACCAACACGTTGGCGCTGACCACCCGACAGAGCATCGGCCCTTTTATTGGCGTGTTCTAATAATCCAACACGGTCGAGTAGGGCATAAGCGGCTTGGATATCCGATTCCGGGAAACGACGAGTAAAGCTTTGCCAGAAATTCACGTAACCCAAACGCCCTGAAAGTACGTTTTCCATCACCGTTAAACGCTCAATCAGCGCGTACTCTTGGAAAATCATCCCGATTTCACGGCGTGATTGTCTCAATTGTCGCTTAGACAGCGTTTCTAGATTGGTATTGGAAAAGATCACTTCGCCGCTGGTGGGTTCGGTGAGCCGATTAATACAACGGATAAGCGTTGATTTACCCGCACCAGATGGACCAATTAAACCAACCACTTCACCGGCATTGACCGACAAGCTAACGTTGGTAAGGGCTTTATCAGAACTGGAGTAGTGCTTGGTAAGCCCTTTAAGGGTAAGAGTAGACATAGAATTCCTATAAGAGCGGTGTACTAAGAGTTCGCCTGAGACAGGCATGGAAAGTAAACCGGAAAGAGTGGTGAATAACTGCAGGCGATTACACCTGCAGTTAGTTTTATTTGTGTGTAATTGGCTTGTTAGTTCGGTTGAACTGTGCCTAGATTGAACTAGCTACACGTGTAAGAGACTTTGTTTGCCGTATCGATAGTGCGGATCACTTCCCAGTGCTCTTTGTAAGTAATAGGAACGAACTGCGCTTCCCCGTTACGTTCAAACTCTTCTTGAAGCTTTGTGCCTTCCCAATCGAAAGTGAAGAACGCTTTTTGAATCTTCTCTTGTAGCTCTGGCGTCAGGTTGTGTGCTGTGCCGTAAGCGGTAGTCGGGAAGGTTTGAGACTTGTAGATGCTCTTGATTTGGTCTTCTTTCACAACATCGCGTGAAAGCATGCGGTTCAATACTGAGTTAGCAACTGCTGCAGCATCGTAATCTTTGTGCGCCACACCCAAAATCGAGTTGTCGTGTGCGCCAGAGAATGCTGGTTTGAAATCTCGGTCAGGTTGAAGTTGGTATTCAGCGTCCAAAATCGCAGAAGGTGCTTTGAAGCCAGAGTTAGACGTTTGTGATGTGAACGCTAGGTTCTTATCTTTTAGGTCTTCCACTTTCTCAATGCCAGAACCTGGGTAAGTGATGATTTCCATTTCATAACCGAAAGAGCCATCTTCTGCAGCCATCATTGTGAATGGGGCAAAGCCTGCACAGTTAACCGCTAGTGGTGTAGAACCTGTGTTGAAACCTGCGATATGTAGGCGACCTGAACGCATTGCTTCAATTTGAGCTGCGTTATTTTGAACAGGGAAGAAACGAACCGTTTTTTCCGTTGTTTTTTCAAGGTGGCTCAAAAACTCGCTCCACACATCAGCGTATACTGCAGGATCTTCAACTGGCGTATAAGCAAAAATTAGCGTGTTTGGGTCAACCCATTGTGATTCATCTTGAGGAACATCAGCAACCAAGTTGCCAGAGCGATCTTCGTATCGTGTATCCATTGCTAATGCAGAACCAGAAAAAATCAGCGCAGCAGTAATAGCGCTCTTAAGCGTGAGATTTGTTTTTGTCGGTTTCATTATTTCAGTCCAATTGAGTGATTTCTTGGGAAGGGAGTATAGAAATCGAGGATGACAGAACCGATGCGTTTTGATGACGGATTTATGAATGGTGTAACATAATGTTTCTAGCTGTGTGGAATCGGATGCTTTATAAGTGTTTGATTCATTGAGTAAATTAATAAAGCACGACTCGTTGCTATTTTACTTCATTGGCGCTAGGTTGAAATCCTGTTATAGTGATCCTTAAATAATACATAAACATAACATATAAAATAAGTGAACTTATGGTTAGCACTTTTAATTCAATCTCGGGCTCGAAGCGCAGCCTGCACGTGCAAGTAGCGCGTGAAATCGCTCGTGGAATCTTGTCTGGTGAACTGCCACAAGGTTCTATTATTCCTGGTGAAATGGCGCTGTGTGAACAGTTTGGTATCAGCCGTACGGCACTTCGTGAAGCTGTTAAACTACTGACTTCTAAAGGTCTGTTAGAGTCCCGCCCGAAAATCGGTACTCGTGTAGTAGATCGCGCATACTGGAACTTTCTTGATCCTCAACTGATTGAATGGATGGATGGTCTAACCGACATAGACCAATTCTGTTCTCAGTTTTTAGGCCTTCGCCGTGCGATTGAACCTGAAGCGTGTGCATTAGCTGCAAAATTTGCGACTGCTGAGCAACGTATTGAGCTTTCAGAGATCTTCCAGAAGATGGTTGAAGTGGATGATGCAGAAGTGTTTGACCAAGAACGTTGGACAGACATCGATACTCGTTTCCACAGCTTGATCTTTAATGCGACAGGTAACGATTTCTACCTGCCATTTGGCAATATTCTGACTACCATGTTCGTTAACTTCATCGTGCACTCTTCTGAAGAGGGCAGCACATGTATCAATGAACACCGTAGAATCTATGAAGCGATTATGGCTGGCGACAGTGAAAAAGCTCGTACAATGTCAGCTGCTCACTTGCAAGATGCTAACCACCGTTTAGCTACAGCGTAATAGAAGTGATTTAAAGTGTATCTGAGCCATCTCACATTGAGATGAATAGCCCACGTTCAGAAAAACGACTTATAAAGGTATGCCAAGTGCATGCCTTTTTTATTGTCTGTTTTTTGCAGAAATTGATTATTTATTGTGTACTAAAAAGCCAGAGACGTAGGTCTCTGGCTTTAGTTTTTTAACGTTTAGGTCATAAGTTAAATGCGATGTCTTAACCGCTATCCATTGAGCAAACAGTCAACTATAGACATTGTTCAGTTTCCTTTTGTTTCTGCTTCTTCTTCATTTTTAACGTTGAATAAACAGAGAATATAGCCAACACGATAAACGCGAGTGCAATAGGGCGTTCATAAAGGAAAGACCAACTGCCATCGTACATCAACAGTGATTTCCTCAGGTTTGTTTCTGCCATTGGACCTAAAATGATCGCAAGCAGAATAGGCGAAGATGGAATATCCAATTTAGTTAAGATAAAGCCCAACAGACCGAAACCGATCGCAATACCCACATCAAACATCGAGTTGTTAATCGCGTAAGCACCAACGATCGACAAGAAGACAATAATTGGGATCATAATGATCTTGGGTACTTCAATGATGCGGCAGAAGAAACGAATACCAAGTAAACCAATCACTAACATCACAAGGTTAGCAACCAACATCGAGCTAAATACGCCATAAACCACTTCTGGGCTTTGGGCAAACAGTAGAGGCCCAGGTGTTAAACCTTGAACAATGAGTGCGCCTAAAAGAACCGCTGCCACAGCATCCCCCGGAACGCCAAGTGTTAACAATGGAACCAACGAACCACCCGTTACACCGTTGTTTCCAGATTCGGCCGCTGCTAGACCTCGTACTGATCCTTTACCAAACTCTTCGGGGTTTTTCGATGAACGTTTTGCTTCGTTGTAACAAACGAATGCTGAAATATCAGCACCTGCACCCGGTACAGAGCCGATGGTTGTTCCCATCAAACCACTTTTTATTGCGGTTGGTAGCATTTCTTTAAGGTCGCCTTTGCTCAACAGTTTATGGTCAAACTTCGGCGCGACGACTTTCTTCTCAGAGAACAGTTTTTCTAACTGGTTTAATGCTTCAGATAGAGCGAACAGACCAATCAAAACAGGGATGACATTGATTCCGCTATAGAGATCCATGATGTCAAAAGTAAACCTTGGCACACTGCTGATTGGGTCGAGCCCAACGGTCGATACCAATAGTCCAATCGTACCCGCAAGTAACCCTTTAAAGATGTTGTTCGAAGAAACGCTCGCAATGATAGTTAAACCAAACAGAGCAAGTGCGAAGTACTCTGGTGCATTAAAACGCAGTGCAAAGGTCGCCAGTTTAGGTGCAATTGCAATAAGGACGATAGTACTGAGTAACCCGCCAATAAATGAAGCAACAGCCGAAATACTTAATGCTCTTGCTGCTTGCCCTCTAACAGCCATGGTGTGGCCGTCGAGTACACTTGCTGCAGACGCTGGTGTCCCCGGTGTTTTAAGCAGTATTGCGGCTATTGAACCACCGTAAATGCCACCAATGTATACACCAATTAACATCACGAGGGCTGACGTCGGTTCCATGCCAAAGGTAAATGGCAGGAGAATCGCAACGCCCATCGTCGCCGTTAGGCCGGGTAGTGCGCCTAGAATTACGCCACCCAGTACGCCAAAAACAAGGACAGGAAGCACTGCAAAACTAACAGCTGTTGCGAGACCATCGATTAGATATTCAAACATTATGACCTCCTATGACCAGGTTGCTTCAGGAAGCGCGATGTAAAACACCTCGCCAAACAAATAGTAAACCGCAAACACAAAGACAACGGCGACAACGTAGTAAATTGGCTTCTTAACTTTGAAGTAAACGAGGTAGAACATAAATGCAATCAAACTCGCGTAAAGGTAGCCAACCACACTGATGAGTAATGCGTATCCGATAAGAAAGACAACGCCGAAGATAGACATCTTGCTTATCATCGCTTCTTGTTGTTCTGAGACGCCTTTGAGTTTGTGTTGAACGATGAGAACAATACAGATAGCAATTTGGGCAATCACAATCATCATCGGGAAGAATTTTGCATCAACACTTGCATCTTGATACATCGGACGATCAAACTGAGTAATCAACGCGAGTGCGATTGCGCTCAATATGATGATTATGGAAGGGAAAACGACATTCCGATTTAAGTTGGCGTTAGACATAGAATTTACCCCTAAAAAGTAAAGCAAGGGAAAGATACAAACTAATAACAAAGGCACAACTGATAAAAGTTGTGCCTCCGAACAGAGGTTATTGAATTAATTGAGTCAGTGATTTTGTATCTTCTGCGACAAACTCAGTGAAGGCTTTGTCATCAAGGTTGTGAATCGTCATTGCACCTTTCTCCATGAAAGATTTGAACTCTTCACTTGCCATTGCTTCATCAAATGCAGCACCCAGCTTCTCGATTACTGCATCAGGTGTATCTTTTGGAGCACCAATACCGCGCCATGTACCTGTTACTACATCAATGCCTTGCTCTTTCAAAGTAGGAACATCTGGAATGTACTGAATACGTTCTTCAGACATGACACCTAATGCTTTTAGTTGGCCTGAACGAAGTTGAGCGATAGCTTCACCAGGAGTAACCATAGTCACGTCTGTGTGATGACCTAATACAGCAGGAATTGCTTCAGATGCACCGTTGTAAGGGATAGCGTTGAGTTTAATATCTTGGTCTTTTTCAAGGGACATTAAGTAGAAGTTTGGCGCAGCGGTTGAAGCAAATTTCACGCTACCTGGGTTTTCTTTGGCTTCTTTAATCAGATCATTAATGGTGTTGTATGGGCTATCTGCTGCAACTAATACGACCGCTGGGTCGAGGTTTACTAAGCGAATGAGTCTAAAATCGTCTGCCGTATGGCGCATCAAACCCATTTGAGGAAGCGAAGCGATTTCACGAGTGACCACTGTTAACGTGTAGCCATCAGCACGCTGCTGGGCACCAAAGCTCATTCCAACGGCGCCAGCTCCACCCGTACGGTTCATGATTGAAATGTTCTGCCCTAGAATGTCTTTCGCACTATTTGCAAGGGTACGGCCAACGGCATCTGTACCGCCGCCCGCGCCAAATGGGACAACTAAGCGAATGTTTTTGCTTGGGTAGTCTGCTGCAAACGACGTTGCAGAAACAAGTATGCCGGCAGCCAGCATGATGGATTTCAATAATTTACTCATATTAAGTTCCTTCTGTTTCTAATTATTAGCGATATGTTTTTGTAGGGTTTTCTGCTTTTTCTGCTTT
>NZ_JBFRRH010000059.1:22171-75630 GCF_041472995.1 Vibrio sp. 10N.261.46.A3
TGCTTTTTCTGCTTTTTCTGTTTGGTATTCGTGCATTGCTAGCTGTTCAATAGCTACAGCTATCCAGCCACTGATCAGCATGTCATACCATTGTTGTACGCCACTGCAGGCAACAACCACGTTTCCGTAAACAAACGAACCATAAAACAGTAAGTCTTCGTCACGTAATGAAGATGGGTGTTGGGAATGAAGTGTTAGATTGCTTGTTGATTCTCGCCATGCTTGCTGAGCTTTCTTACGAGCAAGGTGATCAAACTTGATAGTCCAGTTAACAGGGGTTCCTAAAGACTCTTCATAAAGAATGGCGTCTTCAAAAGAGGCTTCCCAAGGCTTGAGGTGTGGATTCATAACGACAATATGCAGTTCTTTTCTATTGGTTCTTTCAAACAGTTTGTCGATAGAGGGTTTAACGATATCGATAGCGTCTTGAGTGATATCTTTCATTGAGCGCATGCCACATGTCCTTATGTCTGGTTAGATATATAGAATATTGTATGACAATAATTCTTCAATTAACGAAAGCTTGGAAGCGGGGAACGATCACAAGTGAAAGTCTTCTAACAAGACGTCGGTCTTGTTTTGACCATGTTATGTCGGAAATAGTGTGATTCTGGTCTTTTATTGAGCTGGATATACATGCACTCAGATCCAGTTATTTTGGCGTGATAACAGAGCACCCTATAAAACAATGGGATACATACGAATATGCTAGCGAGCTAATCGGTTTGTTTTTAGGAAGTGTGTTGCACTGTTTTGGTTCAATCATTTTCCCATATTTCTTAAGCTATTCGGGTTGCTCACTACCCCTAATCTTTGCACGTTCTCTTTATCACTAACAGAAACAGCATCTTAAATCTCCTCTCTTAACTCATCGGAAATGGTCAAAAGAATCATTCGATTTAGGCGGTTTTTCATCCATTTGTATTTAGATCTAAAGATAAGAGCACTACACAAATTTGAATTGAATTCTAACTAGAACAACTTATCAATCTGTCAAAAAACACTGGTTTATTGTGTGATAAATGAGGGTGGTTCAGATCTGATTTGGCTTTTATTATTTTTGAGAATTTTATATTTATATGTGTTTGGTTGTATTTGTTAATAAGTGTGCAAAGTCTCACTTTTTTGTAAGTCTTTGATTTTAATGGGTGTGATGTTCTTTGGTCTTGGTTTTTTGAGTTTCCACCTCAAACACCAATAATTTCCTTAATGGATTGGCCATATTCCATCCTATGTCATATATATAATTAACTTAATCAATCAAAATAAGATCGCCATCACTTATTTGGATTATTGTACTACAAATAAAGTTTGAGATTTCCTATAGTCCTCGTAACAAAATACAACGGACAAAGGATACACGATGGAACTCAACACGATTATTGTCGGCATTTATTTCCTATTCTTGATTGCGATAGGTTGGATGTTTAGAACATTTACAAGTACCACCAGTGACTACTTCCGCGGGGGCGGTAACATGTTGTGGTGGATGGTTGGTGCAACCGCCTTTATGACCCAGTTTAGTGCATGGACATTCACCGGTGCGGCAGGTAAAGCGTATAATGATGGTTTTGCAGTAGCGGTCATCTTCGTAGCCAACGCATTTGGTTACTTCATGAACTTCGCATATTTTGCTCCAAAGTTCCGTCAACTACGTGTAGTAACGGTAATCGAAGCAATTCGTATGCGTTTCGGTGCGACTAACGAACAAGTATTCACTTGGTCTTCAATGCCAAACAGTGTTGTTTCTGCCGGTGTATGGTTAAACGCACTAGCAATCATCGCTTCTGGTATCTTCGGTTTCGACATGACAGCAACTATCTGGATTACCGGTTTGGTTGTATTGGCAATGTCTGTAACAGGTGGCTCATGGGCGGTAATCGCATCTGACTTTATGCAGATGGTTATCATCATGGCAGTAACCGTGACATGTGCTGTTGTTGCTGTTGTTCAAGGTGGCGGTGTTGGTGAAATCGTGAATAACTTCCCAGTAGCGGAAGGCGGTTCTTTCCTTTCTGGTAATAACATTAACTACTTAAGCATCTTCAGCATTTGGGCATTCTTCATCTTCGTGAAGCAGTTCTCTATTACTAACAACATGCTTAACTCTTACCGTTACCTAGCGGCTAAAGACTCAAAGAACGCGAAGAAAGCGGCGCTACTAGCGTGTGTGCTAATGCTTTGTGGTGTATTTATCTGGTTCATGCCTTCTTGGTACATTGCAGGTCAAGGTGTCGACCTAGCAGCAGCTTACCCAGATGCAGGTAAGAAAGCGGGTGACTTTGCCTACCTATACTTCGTACAAGAGTACATGCCAGCAGGTATGGTTGGCCTTCTAGTTGCGGCGATGTTTGCAGCGACAATGTCTTCAATGGATTCTGGTCTAAACCGTAACTCGGGTATCTTTGTTAAGAACTTCTATGAACCAATCGTTCGTAAAGGTGCGGCTAGCGAAAAAGAGCTAGTAACGGTTTCTAAGATTACTTCTGCCGTGTTTGGTATTGCTATCATCCTTATTGCACAGTTCATCAACTCGCTTAAAGGTTTGAGCCTGTTCGATACCATGATGTATGTAGGCGCACTTATCGGCTTCCCAATGACAATTCCTGCATTCCTTGGCTTCTTTATTAAGAAGACTCCGGACTGGGCTGGTTGGGGTACGCTAGTGGTTGGTGGTTTTGTTTCTTACTACGTAGGTTTCGTTGTTAACGCTGAAATGGTGTCTTCAATCTTCGGTCTAGAAGAGCTAACAAGCCGTGAATGGTCTGATGTTAAGGTTGCTATCGGTCTGATTGCTCACATTACGCTGACTGGTGGTTTCTTCATCCTATCAACTCTGTTCTACAAGCCATTAACTGAGAAGCGTCAAGCAGACGTTGATAAGTTCTTCGGCAACCTGTCTACTCCATTAGTTGCGGAGTCAGCAGAACAGAAAGTACTGGATAACAAACAGCGTGAAATGCTTGGTAAACTGATTGCGGTAGCGGGTGTCGGTATCATGCTAATGGCTCTACTTACTAACCCAATGTGGGGGCGCCTAGTCTTCATCCTTTGTGGTGTGATTGTTGGTGGTGTTGGTGTGCTTCTGGTTAAAGCGGTCGATGACGGCGGCAAGCAAGCGAAAGCAGTAACCGAAAGCTAATACATAGAAAACGATTGTAATAGAATGCGACGACTCGAAAGGGCGTCGCATTTTTTTTGCTCTGCGAAACGGAAAAACTGTCAGGTGGAAGATATCTGACCTAAATCACGAAAACTGTACAAAATGGTTCAATCGAACCGAAATAGATTCAATTGTCCTACAATAAGACGTATATTATTGCTAATTCCTTTCAATCAACTTGAAAAATAAGTGAGTTAGAATGAGCGACCAAAAATCTCTTGATGCAATCAGGAAGATGAAGCTGGAGAATGATACTTCAGCAGGTAATCTTGTAGACCTACTCCCTATCGAAGTACAGAAACGTGACTTCGACCTATCATTCCTAGACAACTTGAGCGAAGCACGTCCACGTCTTCTTGTTCAAGCAGATCAGTTAGAAGAATTCAAAGCGAAAGTGAAAGCTGATGAAGCTCACTGCATGTTTGATGATTTCTACAATAACTCGACAGTTAAGTTCCTTGAGACTGCTCCTTTCGAAGAGCCTCAAGCGTACCCAGCTGAGACGGTAGGCAAAGCTTCTCTATGGCGTCCTTACTGGCGTCAAATGTACGTTGATTGCCAAATGGCATTGAACGCGACACGTAACCTAGCAATTGCTGGTGTTGTGAAAGAAGACGAAGCGCTAATTGCTAAAGCAAAAGCTTGGACTCTAAAACTGTCTACGTACGATCCAGAAGGCGTGACTTCTCGTGGCTATAACGATGAAGCGGCTTTCCGTGTTATCGCGGCTATGGCTTGGGGTTACGACTGGCTACACGGCTACTTCACAGATGAAGAACGTCAGCAAGTTCAAGATGCTTTGATTGAGCGTCTAGACGAAATCATGCACCACCTGAAAGTGACGGTTGATCTATTGAACAACCCACTGAACAGCCACGGTGTTCGTTCTATCTCTTCTGCTATCATCCCAACGTGTATCGCGCTTTACCACGATCACCCGAAAGCAGGCGAGTACATTGCATACGCTCTAGAATACTACGCAGTACATTACCCACCATGGGGCGGTGTAGACGGCGGTTGGGCTGAAGGTCCTGACTACTGGAACACTCAAAC
Source organism: Vibrio sp. 10N.261.46.A3 (assembly GCF_041472995.1). Lineage (NCBI taxonomy): Bacteria > Pseudomonadati > Pseudomonadota > Gammaproteobacteria > Vibrionales > Vibrionaceae > Vibrio > Vibrio sp. 10N.261.46.A3. The sequence continues at coordinate 26,388 of NZ_JBFRRH010000059.1, forward strand.
TGCATTCCTAGGCGAAGCATTCGACCTATTGAAAGCATACTGTGGCGTAGACATGTTTAACAAAACATTCTACGAAAACACAGGTGATTTCCCGCTTTACTGCATGCCTGTTCACTCTAAGCGCGCGAGCTTCTGTGACCAGTCTTCAATCGGTGATTTCCCAGGTCTAAAACTGGCTTACAACATCAAGCATTACGCAGGTGTTAACCAGAAGCCTGAGTATGTTTGGTACTACAACCAACTGAAAGGCCGTGATACTGAAGCACACACCAAATTCTACAACTTCGGTTGGTGGGACTTCGGTTACGATGATCTTCGCTTTAACTTCCTTTGGGATGCACCTGAAGAGAAAGCACCATCGAATGATCCACTGTTGAAAGTATTCCCAATCACGGGTTGGGCTGCATTCCACAACAAGATGACTGAGCGTGATAACCATATTCACATGGTATTCAAATGTTCTCCGTTTGGCTCAATCAGCCACTCTCACGGTGACCAAAACGCATTCACCTTGCATGCATTCGGTGAAACGTTAGCGTCAATCACTGGCTACTACGGTGGTTTCGGTGTTGATATGCACACGAAATGGCGTCGTCAAACGTTCTCTAAGAACCTTCCACTATTTGGCGGTAAAGGTCAGTACGGCGAGAACAAGAACACAGGCTACGAAAACCACCAAGATCGCTTCTGTATCGAAGCGGGCGGCAACATCTCTGATTTCGACACTGAATCTGATGTGAAGATGGTTGAAGGTGATGCGACAGCGTCTTACAAGTACTTCGTTCCTGAAATTGAATCTTACAAGCGTAAGGTCTGGTTTGTTCAAGGTAAAGTCTTCGTAATGCAAGACAAGGCAACGCTTTCTGAAGAGAAAGACATGACTTGGCTAATGCACACAACTTTCGCAAACGAAGTGGCAGACAAGTCTTTCACTATCCGTGGCGAAGTTGCACACCTAGACGTAAACTTCATCAACGAATCAGCTGACAACATCACTTCAGTTAAGAATGTTGAAGGTTTTGGCGAAGTTGACCCATACGAGTTCAAAGATCTTGAAATCCACCGTCACGTTGAAGTGGAATTCAAGCCATCGAAAGAGCACAACATCCTGACGCTTCTTGTTCCTAATAAGAACGAAGGCGAGCAAGTTGAAGTGTCTCACAAGCTTGAAGGCAACACGCTAATGCTCAATGTTGACGGTGAAACGGTTTCAATCGAACTGTAATTCGCTGAAGTAACAGAAGCTAGATATTAAAAACTCCGAGTGAAAGCTCGGAGTTTTTTTGTTTGGCTAGCCAGTTAAATTGGATAAGTCAGTTAAGTTGTATTAGCTGGCAACGTCGGGAACCCCATCAAGTTGAAAGAAAACTAAATGGCCAAGAGACCAATCGCTTCTCGATGCCAAGTCAGTCGCTCGAGGGTTAAACCTGGAAGCTGATAAACACAAAGGCTGGGTATGTACTTAGCCACTATGCTCAATGAAATGTGCAGGAGTCGTATACGAGACCCGCATGTCTCGCTTTGTTAAAAGAATAGGGCACCAACCCCTTTTTCGTAAAAACTGATATGACTTACTTCTGCGTGAACGGTCTAATCACAGGCTGAGTAGGGGAGTCGTGAACTATACATAGGTAATGGCGTAGCTTGTGCTTACTAATCGTATGACATTTAACGTATGTTATTTCATCAATAGACGGTTTTTAAACTGGCAAATAGTTCCTGTAAGTACAAAGCGTGACCCATATTTTCTCGTAAAGTGAACCCCCGTCACAACTTACGTCTAACCATTAAATCAATGCTCTAAAACTATTGCGTAACGAGAAAGACGTAGTTATTATAATGAACATATAATCATACAATACTATATTTGGAGTTTGAACATGACTAAACCTGTAATCGGTTTCATTGGCCTAGGTCTTATGGGCGGCAACATGGTTGAAAACCTGCAAAAGCGCGGCTACCACGTAAACGTAATGGATCTAAGCGCTGAAGCTGTTGCTCGCGTTACAGATCGCGGCAACGCAACTGCATTCACTTCTGCTAAAGAACTAGCTGCTGCAAGTGACATCGTTCAGTTTTGTCTTACAACTTCTGCTGTTGTTGAAAAAATCGTTTACGGCGAAGATGGCGTTCTAGCGGGCATCAAAGAAGGCGCAGTACTAGTAGACTTCGGTACTTCTATCCCTGCTTCTACTAAGCAAATCGGCGCAGCTCTTGCTGAAAAAGGCGCGGGCATGATCGACGCACCTCTAGGTCGTACTCCTGCACACGCTAAAGATGGTCTTCTGAACATCATGGCTGCTGGCGACATGGAAACTTTCAACAAAGTTAAACCTGTTCTTGAAGAGCAAGGCGAAAACGTATTCCACCTAGGCGCTCTAGGTTCTGGTCACGTGACTAAGCTTGTAAACAACTTCATGGGTATGACGACTGTTGCGACTATGTCTCAAGCTTTCGCTGTTGCTCAACGCGCTGGTGTTGATGGCCAACAACTGTTTGACATCATGTCTGCAGGTCCATCTAACTCTCCGTTCATGCAATTCTGTAAGTTCTACGCAGTAGACGGCGAAGAGAAGCTAGGTTTCTCTGTTGCTAACGCAAACAAAGACCTTGGTTACTTCCTTGCTCTTTGTGAAGAGCTAGGTACTGAGTCTCTAATCGCTCAAGGTACTGCAACAAGCCTACAAGCTGCTGTTGATGCAGGCATGGGTAACAACGACGTACCAGTAATCTTCGACTACTTCGCTAAACTAGAGAAGTAATCGACGTACGACCTCGCTAGGGTATTGCCTGTCCTTTTAGGCGGCGATACCTCTGCGAGGTTCGTTTTTATCAGCCATACCCAACCCTTTGTTCCCTCGTTAAAATCTTCTACTTCTACTTCTACTTCCTTAGCTACACCTAATCAAAACGCTATTTAACTGCCCCAATTCCTATTTTTTCTATATCTATTTGTAAATTTAAAGCCTTCTAGCACCCACTCGTTCACTTACTTTTCCTCGCAGCTCAAATCCAACGTAAAACCAGCGCACTTACAGGATTGTTGGTGATGACTTAACACCGCTCGTGTAGCGGGCCTGAAAAGAAAGTAAAAAAAAGCCCACACAGCTGGTGACTGTATGGGCATGTTCGGACGAGCCGTCTGGAAAAACAAATGATCAATAGCAAGTGAAAAAACGAATAACGAGATCCCCCGACAGTTTCTACGTTAAACGCGTTCAATGACCTTAAAACGGCTGCTTCAATTATCACTTTGAATTGAACAAAAGTATCCAGAAAGAACTTAAGTTATGATTCAAATACATCATAACTTAAGGCTTATTGTATTACAAATAAATTTTAAGATTGAATGCCTTTAGTGAATGATTAGTTGGTGGAAGTGTGAGTTAAGACTCATTTTTTTACTCGACTGGACGAGGTGAAGAAGAAGAGTTTCCGAAAAGGTGTTATCGAAGAAATGATGAGCTAATTATCTAAAAATCGATCTATTTAAATGCGTTATGCGTCAATGTTTAACTTCGAACAAAATCCAAACTCATAAATGATACCTATGTCACAGGGCGATTTTAGCCAGTTTTAATATATCAAGATCGCTCACAGAATGGTTGGTTAATTAAACATACAATATTAATTAAATTGATGGTTGTGACGATGGATCGGCATGAACAGGTTTCGCTTCCCGTATCTTCGAAAATGCAAAAAATAACCATTTCATTCGGATAAAAATAATAGACATAGGTTGATGTGGATGATGAGTTTTATGAATTCAAAATTGTCTCTAGGGTTTAAAGGAAAATTGATTTTAATGGTAGCGATCGTCAGCTCTAGTGCTTTGGCATTTACGAACTGGTTTACGCTTAACTTGGCCACTGAACAGGTAAACCAAACGATTTATAACGAGATTGATCACTCGCTTACGATAGAAATCAATCAAATAGAAAATACCGTTCAACGCACCATTGATACCGTTAACTCTGTTGCACAAGAGTTCATGAAGTCCCCATACCAAGTGCCGAATGAAGCACTCATGCATTATGCTGCAAAGCTCGGTGGCATTGACAAGATTGTAGTGGGTTTTGACGACGGCCGTTCTTATACCTCTCGCCCTTCAGAGTCTTTCCCTAACGGTGTTGGAATAAAAGAAAAGTACAATCCAACCACTCGACCTTGGTATCAACAAGCCAAATTGAAATCAGGCTTATCTTTTAGTGATCTGTTTTTCACTAAGAGTACTCAAGTGCCTATGATTGGTGTGACGTACTCATACCAAGATCGTGTCATCATGGCCGACATACGTTTTGACGATTTGGAAACTCAGCTTGAACAGCTGGACAGCATCTACGAAGCCAAAGGCATTATCATCGACGAGAAGGGGATGGTGGTCGCTTCAACAATCGAAAACGTACTTCCGCAAACCAATATATCTTCTGCAGATACTCAAATGAAACTCAACAGTGCCATTGAACAGCCTGATCAATTCATTGAGGGGGTGATTGATGGTAACCAGAGAATCTTGATGGCCAAGAAAGTGGATATTGGCAGCCAGAAAGAGTGGTTCATGATCTCCAGTATTGACCCTGAACTAGCGCTCAATCATTTGAATGGCGTGATGTCGAGTGCGCGCATCCTTATCGTGGCTTGTGTACTTGGCTCGGTGATATTGATGATTTTACTTCTGAATCGTTTCTACCGCCCAATCGTGTCACTGCGCAAAATCGTCCACGATCTATCTCAAGGTAACGGAGACCTGACTCAAAGGCTTGCTGAGAAGGGGAATGATGACTTAGGACATATCGCCAAAGACATCAACTTGTTCATCATTGGCCTTCAAGAGATGGTTAAGGAAGTCAAATTTAAGAACTCGGATCTCGATACTAAGGTACTGAGTATTCGTGAAGGTTGTAAAGAAACCAGCGATGTACTGAAAGTTCACACTGATGAAACGGTTCAAGTGGTCTCTGCAATTAACGGCTTGTCTGAAGCATCAAACGAAGTCGAGAAGAGTTCTCAGTCGGCGGCAGAAGCAGCAAGAGAGGCGGCTGTATTCAGTGATGAGACGAAACAAATTAACACAGTGACGGAAACCTATATCAGTGATCTTGAGAAGCAAGTCTGCACCACCTCTGATGATATTCGCTCAATGGCCAATGAAACGCAGAGCATCCAGTCTATCGTGTCTGTGATTGGCGGCATTGCGGAACAAACTAATTTGTTGGCATTGAATGCGTCAATTGAAGCGGCGAGAGCGGGTGAGCATGGTCGAGGTTTCGCGGTGGTTGCTGATGAAGTCCGTGCGTTAGCCAACCGAACTCAAATCAGTACTTCTGAAATTGATGAAGCGCTGTCTGGCTTGCAGTCTAAATCAGATGGTTTGGTTAAATCGATTGAGTTGACCAAAAGCAACTGTGAAATGACGCGCGCTCAAGTGGTTCAAGCGGTAAATATGTTAGCGAAGCTAACGGAACAGATGGAAACGGTGAGTCGTTTTAACAATGACATTTCGGGTTCGTCTGTTGAGCAAAACGCTTTAATTCAAAGCATCGCTAAGAACATGCATAAGATTGAAAGCTTTGTTGAGGAGCTTAATAAGCTAAGCCAAGATCAGTTGACTGAATCAGCAGAAATCAAAACACTTAATGGCAGCGTTAGTGAGTTGATGGGCAGCTTTAAGGTTTAATTTTTCTAATATTTATATAAAAATCAACACACTAAGTTTAGTTGTTGATCTGAGAGCCACTCAATAACTTGCGAGTTTAGAGTGGCCTTTCTGCGTTGTCCTTGAGTCTAACTCTACGTAATATCCGTTCATTCCTCTTCATTTGCCGCATCTCACATTCTGATAAATAGATAATTGACATAAAATAGTACAAATATACATTATCACTCTACTCTTATGGATAAGTGAGATAAATGTGAATAAGCCAATCTTCGTCGTAGTACTCGCTTCGTTTACGTACGGCTGCGGTGGAAGCAGCTCCAGTGACTCAAGTGACAGTAGTGACCCTTCTGATAGCAATAACCCTGGAACGTCTTATGGTGTTGTTGCTCCCTATGATATTGCCAAATATCAAAACATTCTTTCCAGCTCAGATCTTCAGGTCTCTGATCCTAATGGAGAAGAGGGCAATAAAACCTCTGAAGTCAAAGATGGTAACTTCGATGGTTATGTCAGTGATTATTTTTATGCTGATGAAGAGACGGAAAATCTTATCTTCAAAATGGCAAACTACAAGATGCGATCTGAAGTTCGTGAGGGAGAAAACTTCGATATCAATGAAGCTGGCGTAAGACGCAGTCTACATGCGGAAATAAGCCTACCTGATATTGAGCATGCCATGGCGAGTTCTCCCGCTGATCATGATGAAGTGACCGTACTACAGATCCACAACAAAGGCACAGACGAGAGTGGTACGGGTTATATCCCTCATCCGCTATTGCGTGTGGTTTGGGAGCAAGAACGAGATGGCCTCACAGGTCACTACTGGGCAGTCATGAAAAATAATGCCATTGACTGTAGCAGTGCCGCTGACTCTTCAGATTGTTATGCCACTTCATATAATCGCTACGATTTGGGAGAGGCGGATCTCGATAGCTTCACCAAGTTTGATCTTTCTGTTTATGAAAACACCCTTTCGATCAAAGTGAACGATGAAGTTAAAGTCGACGAAGACATTACCTACTGGCAGCACCTACTGAGTTACTTTAAAGCGGGTATCTATAATCAATTTGAAAATGGTGAAGCCACGGCTCACTTTCAGGCACTGCGATACACCACCACACAGGCCAACGGCTCAAACGATTGGGATATTAGCGATTGGAAGTTGACTATTCCTGCGAGCAAAGACACTTGGTATGGAAGTGGCGGTGACAGTGCTGCTGAACTAGAACCTGAGCGATGCGAATCGAGCAAAGACCTTCTTGCCAATGACAGTGATGTCTACGACAGCGATATTGGTCTATCTTATTTCAATACCGATGAAGGAAGAATGCACTTTAGAGCTGATATGGGTTATGGCACTAGTACACAAAACTCTAACTATATTCGTTCTGAGTTAAGGGAATTGTATCAAAGCAGTACTCAACCGGACTGCAGCACCGGCGATGAAGATACAAGTTGGTATTTGAACGACACACGAACCAATAAAACTAACCATCAGCTCACCGCCACCTTGCGAGTTGAAGATTACCCGAACATCAACAATCAAGATCCAAAAGTGGTACTTGGACAAATCCATGGTTGGAAGATCAATCAAGCATTGGTGAAACTGTTATGGGAAGGCGAGAGTAAGCCAGTAAGAGTGATACTGAACTCTGATTTTGAGCGCAACAACCAAGACTGTAATCATTGTGACCCGTTCAGTGTCGAGTTAGGTACTTATTCGGCAAGCGAAGAGTGGCGATATACGATTCGTGCCAATCAAAACGGTATCTACTTGGCGACTCATGATTTAGATGGAACCAACACCGTTTCTCATTTAATCCCTTGGGGACAAGATTACACAGATAAAGATGGGGACACGGTTTCGTTAACATCAGATTGGACATCGACAGACATCGCTTTCTATTTCAAAGCGGGCATCTATCCACAGTTTAAGCCTGATAGCGACTATGCGGGTGAAGTGTTTGATGTGAGCTTTAGTTCTCTTAGAGCTGAACATTATTGAATTAGCTAACGTTTGAGTAACAACAATGACTGCTTTAAAGACCATATTGATTCCTAACAATGTGGTCTTTTTTTTAACTGCTGCGACACTTTTGAATGATGTGTTCTGAACGACAAATGCTCTGCTCGAGTGATGCAAATTCTCACCATTACCGCTCGGTTTTTTCGCCCTTGATAGCCCATTTCGCATTCTAAATTTTTATATATTGTCTTTTATCAATAGGAAGTGTGATCCAGTTAAAGTATGGAAAAAGCGGAAAGTGTTCCCAGTCTCATTTATTCAACGAAGTGTTTTATTTGTATTATAAGATTACGTAATATTTTTATGTTGTCGCAAATACTGAGAGAGGAATTGCCTTATAGCTCGTGTTTGCCAATTTTGTTTTCACTTACAAACGCTGCCTTTGTAATATAATAATGGATTAAATATGAAACAAATCACTCTAAAAACCTTACTCGCTTCTTCTATTCTACTTGCGGTTGGTTGTGCGAGCACGAGCACGCCTACTGCTGATTTTCCAAATAATAAAGAAACTGGTGAAGCGCTTCTAACGCCAGTTGCTGTTACCGCTAGTAGCCATGATGGCAACGGCCCTGATCGTCTCGTTGACCAAGACCTAACAACACGTTGGTCATCTGCGGGTGACGGTGAGTGGGCAACGCTAGACTATGGTTCAGTGCAAGAATTTGATGCCGTTCAAGCATCTTTCAGCAAAGGTAACGAGCGCCAATCTAAATTTGATATTCAAGTGAGTGTCGATGGCGAAAACTGGACAACCGTGCTTGAAAACCAACTGAGCTCAGGTAAAGCGATTGGACTAGAGCGTTTCCAATTCGAGCCAGCAGTGCAAGCGCGCTACGTAAGATACGTTGGTCACGGTAACACCAAAAACGGTTGGAACAGTGTAACGGGATTAGCTGCGGTTAACTGTAGCATTAATGCTTGTCCCGCTAGCCATATCATTACTTCAGATGTAGTAGCTGCAGAAGCGGCAATGATCGCTGAAATGAAAGCAGTGGAAAAAGCACGTAAAGATGCGCGCAAAGATCTTCGTTCTGGTAACTTTGGTGTAGCAGCGGTTTACCCTTGTGAGACCTCAGTTGAATGTGACACGCGCAGTGCATTACCAGTTCCGACAGGCCTGCCAGCGACACCAGTTGCAGGTAACGCGCCAAGCGAAAACTTTGACATGACGCATTGGTACTTATCTCAACCGTTCGACCATGACAAAAATGGTAAGCCTGATGACGTTTCTGAATGGAACCTTGCTAACGGTTACCAACACCCAGAGATCTTTTACACAGCTGACGATGGCGGTCTAGTCTTCAAGTCTTACGTGAAAGGTGTTCGTACCTCTAAAAACACTAAGTACGCACGTACAGAGCTTCGTGAAATGATGCGTCGTGGTGACCAATCTATTAGCACTAAAGGTGTTAACAAGAACAACTGGGTATTCTCAAGCGCACCTGAATCTGACTTAGAAGCAGCTGCTGGTATTGATGGCGTTTTAGAAGCAACGTTGAAAATCGATCACGCAACAACGACAGGTAATGCGAACGAAGTAGGCCGCTTTATCATTGGTCAGATTCACGATCAAAACGATGAACCAATTCGTTTGTACTACCGTAAACTGCCAAACCAAGCAACGGGTGCGGTTTACTTCGCACACGAAAGCCAAGATGCAACTAAAGAGGACTTCTACCCTCTAGTGGGCGACATGACTGCTGAAGTGGGTGACGATGGTATCGCACTTGGCGAAGTGTTCAGCTACCGTATTGACGTTAAAGGCAACACGATGACTGTAACGCTAATGCGTGAAGGCAAAGACGACGTTGTACAAGTGGTTGATATGAGCAACAGCGGTTACGACGTAGGCGGCAAGTACATGTACTTCAAAGCAGGTGTTTACAACCAAAACATCAGCGGCGACCTAGACGATTACTCACAAGCGACTTTCTACCAACTAGACGTATCGCACGATCAATACAAAAAGTAATCTGGTCGAATAACACTTAATATTAAAGCTATCGCAATAGCCTCCAGCTTCAGGGTTTGGAGGCTTTTTTGTGCTTGTTATTTGGATCTCTCAATCAGTTAACGGGACGAAAGATATAAGGAAAGGACAGATGGGTGAGTTTATTTGTGTTTCTAATATCTGGTTTGCAAATCTTAACCAAATGTAAGACGCAATAATGTATTAGGAGTTATTGTTGTCTCCAGTTACTTTCGTTACAGAGGCTACATAAATGTTTCTTAATTTATGAATAGTGTTGGCATCAAAAGTTACTACCTTAGCGATGTTCATCACTAAGAAAATATCTACTATTCTTAGCTTTGTGGACTTTGAGGAACCAAATGACAAATAGACTCTCAGTGACTTTAACTCTTGATTATAAGTGAATGGGGATTTGGGTTATCAAATGCTACTACGCTTTAACTGACTGTTAATGATTATTCAGCTTTGTGTGTGGTCAACTGAGAGTGTGTAGAATATACATCAGTTGACGCCTTGGGCTTGCTGCCTCTAGATAGTGGTATATTTTTATTGAAGAAAAAAAAGACCGGCAAGCCGGTCTTTTAAATTTTATTTCATAATGTTAGCTTAATTTGGGTTGAATAAACTAGAAGTAACATTATCGAAATAAGCCTTATTAGCGTTTCCGCTGTTATCCCCAGTATATAGATTCAATTGCGATGGTATTACCGTATTGTCTAAACCTGTACTAGATTGAGCTATATCTTCTGCGATAAGTAGGCCATTAATGTAAACGTTTACTAATGCGTCGTTGCCATCAACACCAGTAGCGCCTTCCCATTTAACCATTATGGTATGCCATGTATCGTTGGCATAACTTCCTAATGAAAAATCAGATGAACCGTTCTCATAATAGATCTTTCCGTTGGACTCACGGATCTCAAAAAAACGGTTCGCGTTATCTTTTCCATTACCAATTGAGATATAGGTTGATTTTGTGTTTGCATCAAATATATATGCGTCAACAGTTATAGAACCAGATTCTGCACCTGCAGTAAACTCTCTAATAGCAAATGGTTTGGAACCTGTATTTAAATCTTCTAGATATAAAGACTGCGAGTTAGCATCAGTTGGGTTTAAACTAACGATAGCCGAAGTGGTACCTTTCTCGTCATCTTTTATATTTGCAGTAGTCCATTGGCTTGATTCATCGCTAATAGTATTACTAACAGTATAACTTTCAAAATCATCAGTGACTTCGCCTGGATTTGGCTCAGGATCCGGGTCAGGTTCTGGCTCTGGCTCGGTACTACCTCCGTCAACAACAACAGTCGCTTCCGCAGTATTGTTGTTATACGGATTGCCTGACAAAAGTTGCCCATTCGGATAGTTATTAAAGTTATCTTCAAATACTAACTCGTCAGTAGTCGTGTCATTTGAATAAACTTTAAAGTTATCAGCGTTCAATTCGTAATGTGTTGTATTGGAAGTATCACCAAGCTTTAATGATACGATAGTCACGGCAGTTTTGTCGAAAGCTTCAAAGCCGTTGCCGCTATTGTCGTATACGGTGTCATTGACCTTGAATGTGTAGTAGCCGCTGGCCCAACTGACTTCAACCGCGAGATCCTCGCCTAACGTGTAAGTGCCTACAGGTTCCTCAGCAATTTGAGGCTTACCACTACTATCGGTAACTGTAGAACGGTAGAAAATTTCTCCAGCGTTAAAAATAACCTCGCCGTGTAGGTTCGTATTAGATGTACCTGAAGCGTAGAGGCTAATATAAGCGTTGTTACCTGAGCCGTTTTCTGGTTGTACCGTGTCTTCATCGACTTGATAGATCAAATCAACGGTCACTTTTCCTGATTCAATACTGTCTACGGTTGCACCAGTGCTGCTGTCGGACAGCTTTAAACGCAACTCACCGACATCATCTTTTACACCGCCATTGTTTGTATCTAAAATCTGAACATATCCGTTGATACCACTCGCTTCATTGGCCTGACTGATCGCATCTTGTACGCTGTCGGTAGAGGCTTGATCAGAACCTGAGTAATTGATACCGGTAGATTCATCAGAAATACTCAGTACACCTGAGTCATCAAATGAAAAAACACCATCTAATATTTCAAGAGTCGATGATCCTGTTTCATAATAAGTAAAAGAAACAGTGCCAGCTTCTTCATCATAATTATTGGTAGAAGCACTTGCATCTTTAATGGTGTATGTACCTAAGTCGTCGTCGTCGTCATAGTACTTATGATTACCGTCTTCTTGGAAAACATACACATTTGGAAGATCTGCGTTTGATGACGCGGATATTGAAGCGGAGTTACCATCACTGATTTGCCAGTAACCCGTAGTTAATGCTGAAGGTTGGCTACCTGGATCAGTAGAACCATCGGTCGGAATAGGTAAACCATCACTGTTACAACCGAATAATAAACCTGTTGAAAGAGCGACAGCTGTGGCGACTTTAGAAATCTGCATAAAATATTCTCTTTATGATATTAAATCCATATGTAAATCACATAAGAAATAGATAATAAATAGTCGTTAAATATTTATTAGGATGAAGCTAATTCTGATTAGAACATCCTATTATTTAAAATAAAGTAATTAAAATATGCCCAAATAAATTACAAGAGGAGAGGGCTATTTTATATTCTGACTATTTTATTATTAGAATGAGTAAGCAATACCAACACGGTATTTAGCTTCACGATCTTTTGAAGATGAACTGATATCAGAAGACCAGATTTCAGCAAAAGGTTTCCAAGAACCGAACTTGTAGTTTACTTTTAAGCCAGCATCCCATTCCCAGTCATCACTATTATAAAGAAGTACGTTATCCAAAGATTTTACATAGTTTGCTTCGTAAGAAAGGCCAAGCTTAGGTAGAGATTCAATTTTGTAAGAACCCGTCAGTGTAACTTTAGACTTTTGAGCTGATTCTAAACGTTCGCCAGTTTCAGAATCTTTGTCACCAAATTGTGTGTGGTTACGGAAGTCAGCATATTCATGACGGTAACGAATAGCAGTTGTTAAACCCATGTCTGCTTTATAGCCAACGCGAAACTGAGGTTTAAACGTAACCTTTTTCATCTTCCAGTCGCCATCGTTAGCATTAGGCTCATCCCAATCCCAAGCAATAGGCATACCCATTTGTAGATACCAATTATTGTCTATTTTGTATGTCGCAGTGTTATCGATCTCCATACCATAGATGTACCAATTGCCATCGTAAAAACTCTGGCTGTTTGCTGATTTAACAGAACCTGAATCTTCATCATAGTAAGAGTCATCACCGTGGAACTTAAGTTCTAGACCAGTAGAGTGCTTCCACTTGTCTGACAGCTTAAAGCTTTCACCTAGCTTAACTCGGTGTTGATGGCGAGCGTCTACGTGAGCCGTATCACCATTAGTCTTTGTATAATCCGTCGCAGCACGATACTCGTAACGATAATCAAGAGATGCACCAGCAGCTGTGCCCGCTAAAAGAGTACATGCAACAGCTGCAGCAATTTTTGTAACAGAATTCATACCTTTGTCTCACTATTATTTTTTTATTTTGGATACATCCAATGTACCCCTGACTCACAAACCAATACCTTACATGGTATTAAATTAATGTATGACAAATATGGTATTTATTCCTAGGGTAGATTTCTGTGAGATCTATCAAAAGTTCCGACTAATGGCCTATTTATATAGCTAAATGTTATGAATATCTCAATTTAAGGCTTACCAATCAAATCAATCATGACTCAGTTCTCATATTAACAAACCTTGTAAGCTCAGTTGGTTGTATGTGTTAAAATAATACAAATATAAGAATATTCCCACGCTTTCATATCGATGTTCTAGTTGTTGTGGTTTAAACATAACGGGGCATGTTGAGGGATATAGATATAAACCACCGTCAAATGTTTAGTAAACGTTAAAAGATGGCGAAATGTAAATTCTATTTATTGGTTGGTTTATTTAAGTCGAAGAGAAAATATTTAGTACTAATTCGTGTTCAAAAGTAGTTTCTGTGCTGAGAGTGTACTCAGTATCTGTTAACAATAAAGGATGAGTCATGTTTAAGAAAAACATATTAGCAGTGGCGTTATTAGCGACTGTGCCAATGGTTACTTTCGCAAATAACGGTGTTTCTTACCCCGTACCTGCCGATAAATTCGATATGCATAATTGGAAAATAACCATACCTTCAGATATTAATGAAGATGGTCGCGTTGATGAAATCGAAGGGGTCGCTATGATGAGCTACTCACATAGTGATTTCTTCCATCTTGATAAAGACGGCAACCTTGTATTTGAAGTGCAGAACCAAGCGATTACGACGAAAAACTCGAAAAACGCGCGTTCTGAGTTACGCCAGATGCCACGTGGTGCTGACTTCTCTATCGATACTGCTGACAAAGGTAATCAATGGGCATTGTCGAGTCACCCAGCGGCTAGTGAATACAGTGCTGTTGGCGGAACATTAGAAGCGACATTAAAAGTTAATCACGTCTCAGTTAACGCTAAGTTCCCAGAAAAATACCCAGCTCATTCTGTTGTTGTTGGTCAGATTCACGCTAAAAAACATAATGAGCTAATCAAAGCTGGAACTGGTTACGGGCATGGTAATGAACCACTAAAGATCTTCTATAAGAAGTTTCCTGACCAAGAAATGGGTTCAGTATTTTGGAACTATGAGCGTAACCTAGAGAAAAAAGATCCTAACCGTGCCGACATCGCTTACCCTGTTTGGGGTAACACTTGGGAAAACGCAGCGGAACCGGGTGAAGCAGGCATTGCTCTTGGTGAAGAGTTTAGCTACAAAGTGGAAGTGAAAGGCACCATGATGTACCTAACGTTTGAAACAGAACGTCACGATACGGTTAAGTATGAAATCGATCTGAGCAAGGGTATTGATGAGCTTGATTCACCAACGGGTTATGCTGAAGATGATTTCTATTACAAAGCGGGCGCATACGGCCAATGTAGTGTGAGCGATTCTCACCCTGTATGGGGGCCAGGTTGTGGCGGTACTGGCGATTTCGCTGTCGATAAAAAGAATGGCGACTACAACAGTGTGACTTTCTCGGCACTTAAGTTGAACGGCAAATAGTATATAGCTAGTAGTCTAGCTAGACACAGTCCTTAAGGAATGTTTTCGAAGACCACTTAACCGAATGTTGAGTGGTCTTTTTGTTTTCTATGAGATTTAAGATGAGCCGGGTATCAGCGAGAGTACAATGAAGCTTACCAATGAACGGTACAGCTGAAACATTACAACCTTGTCAAAAGACAAGGTTGTAATCAGAAAGCGTAGAAAGATTTTAGGACGGCAACTCGATATCGAGTTTAGTCATACATCAACTCTTTAGCTTTGTCGGCATCAAACTCCTTTAGAGACTTTCGAGCTAAGTGACGGAATGGGAAAGCTTTAACGACTTCTTCGAATGGTTGGATAGCAAAGGCCCAAAAGATAGAGCCATCGAAACCAAAGATGATCAATGCACACAATGGAATTGAAATTACCCATTGACCAGTAAAGTTGATTTTGAAGACTGCGGTCGTTTTTCCTAGTGCTCTTAGTACATTCCCATGAACCGTGTTGTAGCCACGAACAATTGGCAAGAAAATGTAGAGTGGGGCGATAACGGCCAATGCTTGATAGGTAGACTCATCCAAGTTCGGGTAAATGTCACCAATGACCAGACTTAATCCTGCGAACAAGAGTGCACAAACGAAAGAAATGACGACTGCAATATCGATACTGGTATCGACGTTTTTGACTAGGTCATCCATCTTTTTGGAGCCAATCGCTTGGCTGATAGTAATCGCGGAAGAGTGAGCCCAAGCGGTAATAAATTGAGAGACAGCCCTGATCCAAGGCATCACCAAAGTAATCGCTACGTAAGCGTTGATGTTAAGTTGCGAATACAACAATTGATATATCGTTGCGCCAATCAAAAGCATGGTCACGTTCGCTGCTACGGGGAATATTTCGATAAAGTGACGGCGAACGTTAGTAAAGAATTCAGATCGCTGAGCATCTAATTTGAGTGAAATCGCTGAGCTTAAATACACGCACAAAACCAGATACAACAAGCGGATCGTTATTGCAATGATGCTGCCTAATGCAGCGCCTTGTACACCAATGCCTTCAAAATTCGAGAAGCCATGAATCAGCACATACGAGAGTACAGCATTGATAGGCAGTTCAATTAAGTAACCTTTGAATGGGACTTTAGTTCTGCCTAGTGCATTAAATAAAGCAATGATCACTTGCGTCAGTGCTGTGAAAATGACGATGTATTTCGAGATATCTAGATAGCGGCTGATTTCTAAGTGAAGGGAAGCGTCGTCTGTTAATGCTTGAATCAAGGGTTGTTCGAAAAAAGTAAGTAGAAGCCAAAACAGTGTTGCTACGCCAAGGTTGATAAATAACCCTGCCCAAAATGCTTTAGATAATGACGCGGCGATGCCAGAGCCCACTGCGCGGCTTAATACTAACTGAGTACCGTTTGCCAACGCCATTTGAATTCCCAGTACAAAGGCAACGATAGTCGTCGCAATCCCCATTGCAGCTAAAGGGATTTCACCAAGAGGAGATACAAGCAGTGTGTCGATCATCAACATCGACTGCATTAAGATACCGTTTAAGGCGAGGGGCCAGGCGAGAGAGAAATTTTTCCTTACGTACGATTGTGAAGACACAAACAACACCTTATGTGTATAACCGTAAGCTTTCTCTGAGGTGACGGAGTAGAGCGTTTAAAGAAAACACTACGGTATTTGATGGTTAAAAAATGGGTGCTAAAACAAGACTGACTTGTGTCTTTGAAACACAAGTCAGTTTGGTTAATCTCAGTTATGCGATGGCTAATTCAACCCTAGAGAGTTTTTGGTTCTCATCGTCTAGCAGGACTTGAGAAGCAATTCGAGCTTGCTTGGCATCGCCTGACATTATCGAGTCGTAAATCGCTTTGTGTTCTTCTAAACAGAAGCGACCGCCTTCAGCGGAGTGGTCGATAAACTGCTTGAAGATAGTCGACAGAATATTGGCGAATGGAATGTAAAACTGATTACCTGTCGATAAGAAAATCGTTTGGTGAAACAGGTGATCGTTGGTCGTCCACTCTTCATAATCGAAGTTATTTGCCGCGATAGTCATCTTCTGGAAAAGAATCGAAAGCTCTTTGCGTTGCTCAACGGTTGCATTAGTTGCAGCGAGTGCACACGCTTCCGGGTCAATCGCTTTTCTTAAGCCTAAAAATTGAGACAAGAAGGGTTTGGTATCTTCTAAATCTTGGATCCAGTACAGCAATTGCGGGTCCAAGAAGTGCCACTGTGTTCTCGGCTTGATACGAGTGCCCACTTTTGGCTTCGACTCGATTAAACCTTTTGCCGAAAGTAGCTTGGTTGATTCTCGAAGGGCAGTTCTGCTCACTCCAAAGATATCGCACAGCTCCATTTCGCTGGGTAACTTTTGATTTTCTTCTAACTCGCCTGACAAGATCTTGCGAGCAATTTGTCTCGCCACTTGAACATGAATTCGGCGGCTTGAATCTTCCACCAATGTAAATATTGACATTTAAACCACCTGAAATTGAAACTTTGAAAACACTAAAAGCCAGACGAATCTGGCGTTTAGTGTCAGTGTATACGTCGAATTTAGTGTGAGGTTTTCCCTCATCTACTCGGGTCTGTTGACCTTATATAGTGTGGCGAACTTAAATCGCTGAGCGAGCTTATATAAATCAGCTAACTAGGGCGTTATTTGTCCGCCATTAACATCTAGGATTTGACCTGTGATGTAACCGCTGCAAGCGTGCGATGCAAAGAAAGCAAATGAAGGAGCAACTTCATCAATATTGCCAAAGCGTCCCATTGGAATGTTGTTAGCAATGGTCGCTTTCAAATTGTCGCTTTTACCATCGTGAAATGCGGTGTCGATAGTGCCCGGTGAAACAATGTTGAAACGGATATTGTCTTGCGCGAACTCTTTCACCCAATTACGGTGAATGTCGTGTAACCAAGCTTTAGATGCGGCATAGATGCCTGCACCAACACCGCCGCCTTCGCGAGCGGCAATAGATCCTGTGCTAATCACACAAGATGTTTGCCCGGACTCAGCAGCAGAGGCGCGTAAGTGCGGGATAGAGAACTTAGTTGTCATCAGCGCAGAGCGAACATTAAGGTTCATTACGCGCTCATAAAACTCATCATCGATATTTTCTAGATTGGCGCGACCACCAAGGCCACCGGCGTTGTTAATCAACACGTCCATGCCACCAAAATGATCAGTAAACTCTTTGACTAACCTTTCGCACTCTAATGTGTCCATTAGGTTTGCAGGGAAAAAAGCAACATCGCCACCCAATGCGGTAAGTTCAGATAGAACGTCATCGACTTTTGGGCTGAAAGCACGACTATTGATGCCGATTTTTGCGCCGTATTTTGCAAAGACACGTGCGGTAGCTAAACCCATACCGGTAGTAGAGCCAGTAATTAGAATGCGTTTGCCTTTTAAATCGTTAAACATCAGAGCCGCCTATATTGTAGATTATTTACACCAATAAATCATACAATAACACTTGCTATATTCAAGGGTGTTCATCTAAAAACGGGTTATTACCGACATAAATAGTGAGAGTAAGGGTGGTTTTGTGAGTTCACGCATACATTGAAATTGTAAATGAGAACTATTTGTATGAATTAATGGGTTGAATTGGTTTTATAAACCTAAAGATGAGCAGGTTTGTGAAATATTGCTCCAGCCTTTATTGGTAGTGACCTCACGTTATTCTGATGCTGTGTTGGTGAAGATATAAATCAGTGCTATAGTCCGGGTTAAATAATACATATCTAATAAGTAAGTAGACACATGGCTGGCTCTTTCAATTCTATTTCAGGCTCTAAGCGAAGCCTTCATGTGCAAGTTGCACGTGAAATCGCTCGTGGTATTTTGTCGGGCAATTTGCCTCAAGGTTCTATTATCCCTGGTGAAATGGCTCTGTGTGAGCAATTTGGTATCAGTAGAACAGCATTAAGAGAAGCGGTTAAGCTTCTGACTTCAAAAGGTCTATTAGAATCTCGTCCTAAGATTGGTACTCGCGTTGTTAACCGCGCGTTCTGGAACTTCTTAGATCCACAATTGATCGAATGGATGGACGGTTTGGCCGATACAGACCAATTCTGTCATCAGTTTTTGGGTTTACGCCGCGCGATTGAACCAGAAGCGTGTGCTTTAGCTGCTCAGTTCGCGAGTGCAGAACAACGCATTGAGCTGTCTGGTATTTTCCAACAAATGGTAGAAATCTCTAGCGAAGAAACGCTTGATCAAGAGCGTTGGCTAGATATTGATATGAAATTCCATAGCCTGATCTTCAATGCAACAGGTAACGACTTCTACCTACCGTTCGGTAATATTTTGACGACCATGTTTGTTAACTTTATTTCTCACTCTTCTGAAGAGGGAAGTACTTGTATTAACGAACACCGCCAGATTTATGAAGCAATCATGGCAGGTAATAGTGACAAAGCACGCCACGCGTCAGCAAGTCACCTGTTAGAAACAAACCATAGATTACCAGCCGCTAGTTAATTGTTTTCACTGTTATTTTAGCTTTGATCGTTTTGCATTATCGACGAGAGGTCATTCTCGTAAAACTAGGGTAGTCAAAGTTAAAATTACGGTTGTTCAAAAGCTAATTTCAGCAGTGACCTCTAAAAAGCACGTTTGATACGTGCTTTTTTTGCATCCAAATTTGATGAAAACCTGACTGGTGTCCAATATTTAATCTATTATTTGCTGTTTCGTTAAAAGCACTAGTAACCAGTATTTTAAGTTATATAATAATACTAATTAAATTATTGTGAGTGTGATTATGCCCCAGTCTCTACTGCCAAATATTCTTCAATTCATAGGTCAAATCGACCCATTCGATAAGATCCCTAAAGAAGCACTTCGCGAACTTGCCTCTAACGTTCAAATTACTTATCTCGGTAAGGGAGATGTGGTCGATTTGTGTGAGTCGGGGAAGGAAAAATCGCTCTATATCATTCGAACGGGCTCTATGGAGCAACGAAAATCGGATGGTGTGCTTCGTGCCCGTCTAGGCAGTGAAGATTTGTTTGGCTTTACGTTCTTAGATTCTGAAGTCAACGACGAAAAAGGCTATAGAGCTGTCGCAATCGAAAACACCTTACTTTATGTGATTCCACACTCGGCACTTCAAACGCTTTTCAAAGCCTTTCCAAGTTGCGCAGAACACTTTGCTTCACAGGCGCAGGTTCGCTTGAAGTCAGCACTGGATGTGGTCTGGTCGAATAAAGAGAAAGGCCTGTTTATTCGTAAAGTCGAAGAAGTGGCAAGCGGGCAGGTGGCGATTGTTAAGTCTGAGCAAACCATCCAGTCGGTTGCGGTTGAAATGCTTCATCAACGCTCACCGTGTGCCGTGATCTATGAAGGTGAAACCATTGTTGGTTTGATCACCGACCGAGACATGACTAAGCGAGTGATCGCCCACGGCGTGAGTACTGATAGCCTGATCTCAGAGGTCATGACACACTCTCCACTTACGGTAAAATCGGATGATTTAGTGCTGCATGCGGCGTCAATCATGATGCAATTCAATATCCGTAACTTGCCCGTTGTGAAAGAGAATAAGGTTGTAGGTCTTCTTACTACATCTCATTTGGTTCAAAACCACCGTGTTCAAGCGATATTCTTGATCGAGAAAATCAAATACGCAGGCAGCGTGAAAACCATGTCTTCGTTCACCTCAGAGCGCCAAGCTATTTTTGAAGCGCTGGTGGAAGGTAAAGTAGCGCCTGAAACCGTCGGCAAGGTAATGACCATGATTATGGATGCCTACACCCGCCGATTGATTCAAATAGCGATTGATAAGTTAGGCCCACCACCGTGTGATTTCTCTTGGATCGTAGCCGGATCGCACGCGCGTAATGAAGTGCACATGCTATCAGACCAAGACAGTGCGATTGTACTAGCTGACGATGCAACAGACAGTGACCGTATTTACTTCAAACACTTAGCGATGATGGTGACCAATGGGCTAGCAAGCTGCCACTACCCATTATGTCCAGGTAAATTCATGGCCGCGACGCCAAAATGGTGTCAGCCACTCAGTGTTTGGAAGCACTACTACAAGAAGTGGGTGGCTAACCCAGAGTATGAACGCTTGCTTAACATCAGTGTGTTCCTAGAAATTCGTACTATCTACGGCAATAGTGAGTTCGAAGGCATTCTTCGCGATGAGCTGCATAGCAATATTCGCGGTAACCGTGAGTTTTTAAGCACGCTAGTGAAAGACGCGGTCAATACTAATCCACCACTTGGCATCTTTAATAGCTTAGTGCTAGAGAAGTCAGGTGAGAATAAGAAAACGTTGAACGTGAAGAAGTACGCGATCAACTTGATTATCGACTTAGCGCGTATTTATGGACTCGCTGTAGAGTGCGATTTGTCGGCGACTGACGAACGTTTCGCTGCTGCCAATGAAAAAGGCATGCTGAGCGACGACGCATTCAAGAACATTCTGGGCGCTTACCAGTTCATTCTCTCTTTCCGATTTGGTCATCAACTTGAAGCACTGAAGAACGGGGATGTGCCTGACAACAACATCAACCCAGATAGCTTTGGTAGCTTTGAGCGTAAACACTTGAAAGATGCCTTTAGGATCATTGCTGACCTTCAAGAAGCGGCGAAAATTCGTTTCGGAGCACGTTAATGAAGCTATGTTCAACAAATAAATGTTTAAAACGAATGCTAAACTATTTTCACCCGCTTGAGCGAATCAAACGTAAACGTAAGCAATATCTTGGAACGGTTAAGTTGCCAGAGGCGTTACATGATCTCGTAGAGCAGCCATGCCCTGAAATGACGGACTTGGCCAAAGACAGCGAATACATCATTTTAGATCTTGAAACCACAGGCTTAGACAGCGAGCAAGACCTTATCTTATCTATGGGGTGGGTCGATGTGGTTAAAGGGAGAATCGATTTAGCGTCAGCCAAGCATATTTATCTGAATAACGATTCGCAGATCAACGCTGAAACCGCTGTTATTAACCATATTACGCCGCAAATGTTGGAAGAGGGCGCGTCTATTCATGATGCGATGCTGACGTTTTTCGAAGCAGCGAAAGGCAAGATCATTGTCGCTCACGCTTGTGTGGTCGAAGAGAAGTTCATTAGCCAATACCTTCTTCGCTGCTACGGCTTAAGAACGATTCCTCTGCTTTGGCTTGATACCTTGTGTATCGAGAAAAACATGGAGAAAGCGATCAGCAATCATGAAGAAGTCGATTTAACTCTGGCAGGGACGCGAGCAAGGTACGGGCTTCCTGAGTACAACAGCCACAATGCATTAGCCGACGCCGTTTCGACAGCAGAATTGTTTTTGGCTCAGCAGAAGCGAGTCGTGCCTAACGATGATGTGACCGTTGCCTTTCTCTATCGGATCAGTCACTAGGAAAAAGAGCTGCAAGTACGCGGCTCTAATTTTACTGAACCGATTTGAAAGGAAAAAAAGCCAGCGATTAAGCTGGCTTTTGTTTAGGTCTTAGAAAATTAGGACAGTAATTATCTTAGATTATTCATATAGCTATCGATTAGAAGCTGTAAGTTAGACCAACACGGCTACGTAGCTCACGAGTCGCTTTAGTTGATGAAGTGCTCACATCACCAAACTCTACGTATGGTGCCCACTGACCCATGATATGGCGAATACTTGCGTTCAACTCGTAGTTGGTATCGTCGTTGTCGTAGATGTCATATCCATCCGCTTTGTAGTAGTTACCTTCTAGACCAAAGCGCCAGTTTTCCATTGAGTAGTTAACGTTTGCCGTTAGACGGTGACGACGTTGATTCGAAACGTTTTTATCAACCGTAATTGGTACACCGTCACTATCAACAATAACATCACCATTGTCATCGAATTGATACTCTGAGCTGCTAGTGTTCTGTCTCATATCGTAACGGTAACGAGCACTTAGGCTTAGACCATCAACGCTATCCACTTTGTATGTTGCACGAACTTGAGGCTTGTATGTAACGCCAGATTCACGACCTTCAATTGGCATACCGTAAGTCATTGTCCAGTTATCGTTAAGTACGTGACGGTAATTTAGACCAAGCTCCCAACCATTGTTCTTCAGATCTTCCATGAATTTACCGTCTTCTCCCTTGAATTTCGCTTCGATATCTACAAGGAAGTTGCCAATGCTATCGCCAAGTTTTACACGAGTAGCGTGTTGATCTGTATGACTCTTGTATTCGTGTCTCATATCGAAAGACGCAGCAGATACAGAGCCAGCAGCGAGTACAGATGCCACAGCAATCACGATTTTAGTTTTATTCATGGTATTAGTTCCATATTTATAGGTTGAGTATTGGCCATAATTACAAGCCAAATAGAGTAGTTCTTGTCTTCAATGCATTTTGTTTTTGAAATTATTTCTTGGTTATTTCAAATTTGTTTTGCATTTAAATAATACAAATATGCTAACGATTTGAAGGCGTATGATCTGTGAATTGGATCGTGTTGTAGGGATAAAACTACTATTTACAAAGGGTTACAAAGTCAATGTGTATCGTTAAGTTTATGATTTTTAGTGGTTTATTCGTCTTTTGATAATGATTTTTAAGGGTTTTGTTCGTCAATAAATGTGCGCTACAGCAAAAAATTGAACCTTTAGATATCATTTTTATTTGTAATACATTATTATTTACTAACTTTCTGTAGCAACACATAACTTTGCTGTGTTGATTGCATGAACTGACTGTGTAAAGCCGAATAAGTAAGAGTGGTTTTGAAGCTAAATGGATTAAATCCACCGCTTTAAGAACATGAGGCATTTACTTGAGGTGATTTAAAGCTCAATTAGAGAAGGTTTGAAATATAGTAGGCAAGGCTGTGACATAGCCTGCTATATAAGTACGAACTTGATAGGAATGAACAGGGTTCGAATAGTTACCCGTTGTTCTCATCGGTGACAAAGAAGAAATCGTTGAAGTGCTTGCGAAAGCATTTTGATTATTGCTCCCAACTATTCTAATTATAACTTCTGCTTTCGTTTAGAAAGGTAGGAGATGGTAGTCGAAGATCTGCCCTTGCGCTCATGTTGATACAGGCAACATGAGCGTTTTTTTATCTGAAATTTGAGTTTGAGGCTTAATAAGCGTGTAAACCGCGGTGTAAGAGCTAGGCTTTTAGGTTGATGACAGCACGCTCAAGTGAGTCTGTTTGCTCTACGACTGAAGTTGCAGAAGCTGCGTTTTTTGAAGCACTTTTCACATTGGTCATTGTTAGTTGTTTGATGGCATCAACGTTTTCGATGATCTCTGATGTGACCTCACTTTGCTCCTTCATGGCATTGGATACCTCTAAACTGTTATTTAGAATGGTTTCCATATCTGCGATAACCGATGTGATTCTAGAATGTGCCTTCTCACAAGAGTCGACACTGGTATTCCCTTTCTCACAACAATTTTGAATCGTGTTAACCACCATTTGGGTTTGGTCTTGAACCCCTTGAATAATGGTTGAGATCTCTTCGGTTGAAAGTTGTGTTCTGCCTGCCAAGGTTCTTACCTCATCCGCAACAACCGCAAAACCACGACCTTGTTCTCCAGCGCGCGCTGCTTCAATGGCGGCATTTAAAGCGAGTAGGTTGGTTTGTTCAGCAATGTCTTTAATCACCTCTAGCACGGTATTGATCTTCTCGGAATGAACAGAAAGACGATTCACTTCTTCACTCGCGCTCACGAGATCGGTTGAAAGGGTATTGATTGTGTCTCTGGTGAAGGCTACATCGTTCAGGCCATCATTCGCGGTGGCGAAACTGGTTTGTGCATTTGATGACGCGTTTTCACTATTGGTAGCCACATTTTGGATATTGCTGCCCATCTGGTTTATCGCGGTCGCAATATTCTCTGTTTGTTGTTGCTGCTTATTCAACGCGCCTTCCACTTCGATACCGTCGTGTTGCAACTGGTTGGAAATGTTGCCCAGCTCCTGAATCGACCCCTGCACTTGACCAACAAGTTGACGAATGTCTTCTAGTACGGTGTTAAACGACTTGGCAATCTCAGCAATTTCATCTGAGCCGCTGTCTTCCGCTGTGACGGTAAAGTCACGTTGTTGGGAGACGAGCAACATGGTTGCGTTCAATGAGGCTATCTTCTTTGCGACACGAGATGAGATCCCAAAGGATAAGGCCATTAGCAATACCGTGACGGCAATTACTGAGCTCACAATAAACGTAGTAATGGTTTGTTGAATCGATTCGACCTGTTGTTCTAAACGGACTTCAACGCCAGTGAATATAGAGATGATATCTTCAAACAGCATTTTCATTTCTGACTTCAGTTCACTGACCTTTTCTGGGTTGCGGTCTATCGCATCGACCATCAAGGAAAAATCTTTGTTGTATTGCTTCACTTCTCGATTGAGCTTATCTAGCTCAGGCACCGCTATGTTTGACTCTTCAAGTAAAACAGAGAAGCTATTCATCAACTGTTGGAAGTGTGAATACTCTTTGGCGAATTCAGGCTTGAGGGTTTTGTCGTGACTGATCAAAAACTCTAGTTCTGTTCGATTCAGTTGAAGCATAGAAACTTCAAGCGACTTCACCTTGATCAGGGTTTTCTCTAGTTTGATCAGCTTTAGATTGGCGATTTCAGTAAATGAAACGACAACCAATAAAGAGACAATGGATAAACAAGCAAGGCTAAAAAGGGAGGTTTTAATTTTCATAGGCGGGCACCAAAGCAAAACAATATGACTCAATAACGTATTTTGGAATCTCGTTTCCTTATTTGCGTGATAAGTCGCTTACGAGCGGATAACTGAGATCTGACTCGCAACGGAAACGTTTGCTTACAGTATTTTATGGATAGGTTATGCGCAAGTTAAATATTTATTATTTTCAATGACTATTGATGATTGTTTTATCACTAGATGGGGTGCTGTAAATAACAGTGAAAGGAGAAAGGTAAAGTTGGAAGAAAGTGATGGGGGAAGTGGTAGTGAAAAGAGCAAGTCAAAAAGCCACGAACATTCACGCTTAGTCGCATGAATGTTCGTTTCTCTTCTCTTGTCGCTTAGTTTCAGACGCATAGCTGCTGAGTTTAACAGCAGGCGTTTAGCTATATCAAAGAGCTCTATGAGAGCAGTTCTTGAGGCTTAGCTTTCTGTAGGCATCCACACCTGTTTAGAGGTGACTTTGTGGTCTATAAAGGTCAGTTCTTCAACCTTGTCACCGTTAGTATTCCAGCGAGTAAGTTTTCCGTTCGCGACTTCACCTTCATCAAACTTCGCTTGGCTGGCCTTGTTACCGTTCGGGTAGTAGTCCGTTACCAATCCATCTTTTTGTCCGTCGCTGTATTCAGCTGTCAGGCGTTGTTCCCCGTTGGGATACCAGCGAGAGGCGGTGCCTGATAGTTCATTGTCTTTATAATTGAGTTCTGCTTTTTTCTGTCCGTTTGGATACCAGGTTTCAGCTTTGCCTTGCAGTTCACCTTTTACGTAATTCACTTTAGAAGCGACTTGGCCATTCGGATACCAGTTAGTTTCTAGCCCAAGTTCTAAGCCATCGGCAAACTGAGCTTGGGTCGCGACTTGGCCGTTATCGAACTTCTCTTCAAATTGACCAGTGAAGGGTTTTGAATGGTTTACTTGGTAAGCCACGCCTTTACGCATCTGTAAGTAGTCAACAGCATCTTCACGTGGTGTTGCTGCATAGCTCATAGAAGATACCGTACTAAGAGCAATTAAGATTGGAACGTATTTCTTCATAATGACACCTTTTTATTGGACGGGGAAAGTGTAACGGGTGTGTTAAAAGCATTTCACTTCCGTGTATCCCTGTCAGTATCTAATAGTGGTTTTCAAGTTTTCATTATTGGCTGCCTAATATAGGGAACTTTTAAAATCAAATTCTCAATCTTATTTGTACTACAAATGTGTTGGTTTGATTCATTTTTATAAATTATATCTAACGATATTTTTGCTGATCTTCTTTAAGCTTTGATCGTCACGAATAATAGTTTTTAACGATGAATCTTCGATTTTTAGAGACTTTGTTCATGTTTTCGGGGTTTTGGTCGAAATTTAGTGCGGATAACTGCACTGACTTGAGGAATTGCGCTCCTAGGTGGTGCAACTTTGAACTCGATCACTTGTATGATTAATTGAGTGTCAGACTGTAAGATCACTGTCACGCATTTGGATTATTGTAGTACAAATACACTTGCCATCTATCTATAGTGACCTCAACAAAAAAACATAAATAAAAGGTCTAACGATGGAACTCAATACCCTGATAGTTGGCATCTACTTCCTATTCTTAATTGCGATAGGGTGGATGTTTCGAACGTTTACAAGTACGACAAGTGATTACTTCCGTGGGGGAGGTAATATGCTGTGGTGGATGGTAGGTGCAACCGCATTTATGACCCAGTTCAGTGCTTGGACATTTACTGGTGCAGCAGGTAAAGCCTTTACCGATGGCTTTGCCGTAGCGATTATCTTCATCGCGAACGCATTCGGTTACCTAATGAACTACCTTTACTTCGCTCCGAAGTTCCGCCAACTGCGCGTCGTGACGGTAATTGAAGCGATTCGTATGCGTTTTGGTAAGGTGAATGAGCAAGTATTTACTTGGTCTGGCATGCCAAACAGCGTTATCTCTGCTGGTATCTGGTTGAACGGCCTTGCGATCATCGCATCAGGTATCTTCGGCTTTGATATGACAACGACGATTGTCCTAACGGGTCTGGTTGTACTGGTGATGTCAGTAACGGGCGGCTCTTGGGCGGTAATCGCATCTGACTTTATGCAGATGGTTATCATCATGGCGGTAACGGTGACGTGTGCTGTAGTTGCGATTTACCACGGTGGCGGCGTTACGCAGATCGTTAACGACTTCCCAACAGATTCATTCATCACGGGTGACAACCTTAACTACATGAGCATCTTCAGCATCTGGGCTGTGTTCATCTTCTTAAAGCAGTTCAGCATTACCAACAACATGCTTAACTCTTACCGTTACCTTGCTGCAAAAGATTCAAACAACGCACGTAAAGCAGCACTGCTTGCTTGTGTACTAATGACGCTTGGTCCAATCATCTGGTTCATGCCTTCTTGGTTCATGGCTGGTCAAGGTGTTGATTTAGCAGCTGCTTACCCAGAAGCTGGCAGCAAAGCCGCTGACTTCGCTTACCTTTACTTCGTTCAAGAATACATGCCTGCAGGTATGGTTGGCCTTCTGATTGCCGCTATGTTCGCAGCAACAATGTCTTCAATGGACTCAGGTCTAAACCGTAACTCAGGTATCTTCGTTAAGAACTTCTATGAGCCGATTCTTCGTCCTAAAGCGACAGAGAAAGAGCTAATGGTTGTTTCTAAACTAACGTCTACTTTCTTCGGCATCGCGATCATCTTGGTTGCTCTGTTCATCAACTCTCTTAAAGGTCTGAGCCTTTTCGACACCATGATGTACGTGGGCGCATTGATCGGCTTCCCAATGACGATTCCAGCATTCTGTGGCTTCTTCATCCGTAAAACACCGGATTGGGCAGGTTGGGGCACGCTAGTTGTAGGTGGTGTGGTTTCTTACTTCGTTGGTTTCGTTATCACTGCGGACATGATTCAAAACTGGTTCGGTCTAAATGAACTAACAGGTCGTGAGTGGGCTGACCTGAAAGTGGCTATCGGCCTTATCGGTCACATCGTATTTACTGCTGGCTTCTTCGTACTTTCAACACTGTTCTACAAGCCTCTTGCTGAGCACCGTGAGAAAGACGTAGACAAGTTCTTCAACAACCTTGCGACACCACTAGTTGCTGAAAGTAATGAACAGAAGAAACTGGATAACAAGCAACGTCGTATGTTGGGTTCACTTATCGCGGTAGCGGGTGTGGGCGTAATGACTATGTTCGTACTGCCAAACCCAATGTGGGGACGCATGGTATTCGTTCTGTGTGGCTTGATTGTGTTCTCTGTTGGTCTGTTACTTGTTAAAGCAGTCGATGACAAAGTCGAGCAACAAGACGAAGTGACTCCAGCCGAAGGCTAATCTAATTCGCATCCTAAATAACATCACGGCCACCTGAACGGGTGGTCGTCATTTTTATAATCCAATATTTAACGTGAGATGTACGATGAACAAAAAACTATTATCGGTAAGCATTATTAGCGCGTTCACGCTCGCTTTTGCAACTGGCTGTACAACACAAGAAAAAACAGCACCTGTAGTCAGTATCGCTGAACAAGCTGCGCCAGCTATTAGCGAAATCGACCGTAGTTACCTATTGAGCAGTGACCGCTTAACTGAGGTAGATGGCGACACTTTAGCCGTTGCTTCAGAAGAACAAGTGGCTGCGCTTAAAGCACAATTTGAAAACCTAAAAGATGGCGACGAACTGGTGATCCCTGCCGGTAAATACGCGAACTTAGGTCAAGTGACTATTACGGCGAATGACATCACTATCAAAGCTGAGCAAGCAGGTTCTGCGTGGATCACTGATTTGATCCAGTTCGAATTGAAAGGTGATGACATCACGCTTGATGGCCTAGTGTTTACCGAAGGTGGCCCTAACGAGCGTTTTGGCGCAGTACGTATGATGGGTAATGGCAACACGCTTCAAAACTCAACATTCTACTACTTCAACCA
This sequence comes from Vibrio sp. 10N.261.46.A3, assembly GCF_041472995.1. Classification (NCBI taxonomy): domain Bacteria; kingdom Pseudomonadati; phylum Pseudomonadota; class Gammaproteobacteria; order Vibrionales; family Vibrionaceae; genus Vibrio; species Vibrio sp. 10N.261.46.A3. Next base: position 55,724 of record NZ_JBFRRH010000059.1, read on the forward strand.
CGATTACACGTACGAGCCAGACGAGCGTCGTTCTGAGTATCCAAAGTACCTTTGGGTATCTCTATGGGGTAAAGATGGCAAAGTCATCAACAACCGTTTCGAAGGTAAGCAAAAACGCGGCACTTTGATTGGTGTACAAAAAGATGACACAGCTGACAACCACCTGATCGCAAATAACATCTTCATGGATCAAAAGCCTAACCAGTTCAACGAATTCGACATCAAAGAAGCGATTCGTTACAACGGCAACAGCTGGGAAGCGATCCGTATTGGTGATTCTAAATCTTCACAGTGGGATTCAAGTTCTAAGTTCGTGAACAACCTAATGATCGATATGGATGGCGAGCGTGAGCTTATCTCGATTAAGTCGGGCGACAACACGATCTCAGGCAATACGATTTTCCAAAGCACGGCGCTTATTTCACTGCGCCATGGTAAAGGCAACACGGTTGAGAACAACATGATTCTTGGTAATGGAAAGCGTCTAACGGGCGGCGTCCGTATCTACGATGAAGACCATGTGATCCGCAATAACTACATTGCAAACACTCGAGGCCGCGATGGCTTGATTGAAGGCAACGCTGACCTACGTGGCGGCATTGTTATCAACACAGGCATCATCGACGTAGCGAATGGTGAGCAGTTAGATCAATCGGTGAAAGGCAAAGAGCTGAACAAGCAGTGGACACCGAAAAACATCACCATCGAGAACAACTCTCTAGTCGATACTGAGTGGGGCATTGTTTACGGCAACCAAAGCCACCGTGTAAGTTTGTTTGACAACGCAGAAGTGGAAGGCATTTATGCGGGCGTTGATGTGGCGTTTAAACACAACGTGGTTGATAACTCGCAGTCACTTGAGTTTGTAAGTGTACGTGCAACGCAAGACTTCCCATTAGTTGGCGCAACCTACACAGACGAAACTTACGTAGGTCAAGTTACGGATTCTGAACTGATCGAAAGCTACTCGGTAGAACTACCAAAAGTCGTTGTAGAAAATGGCATGAACGCTTATCAAGGTGAAGGCGCAGACGTGTCTAAACTTGCGGTCGTGACGGCTGAAACTGCGGGTCCAGACTACGTACTTGAGAATACGACTAAGTAAGTTATTAGTTAATGGCTAATGGCTAATGGCTAAAGGCTTAATGGCTTGAGCTATCAAATCAATTCACGATAGCTGTCCTGACCATTTACACTTAAAAAGCCTCAACGGATAATGTCTGTTGAGGCTTTATCGATCTTAGGTCGTGACCATCTCAATCTTACGTCGTGACTATTGTGATTTATACTTATGCAGCAGATCCCAAGGGATATGGCATAAGTGGTGATCTTCAGGGAAGTGACTTAAGTGGTGCTGGTGGATGTCGTCGCTGGCAACATAATTGGTCAATGGCAACACCTCAACAGCGATACGGTCGGCATCATCTCTAGAAGAAATATAGTGCTTGGCTTCGGTTAAGTGTTCTGCGTTAGTGCTGTAAACGCCTGTGCGGTATTTCTCTCCGGCATCGACACCTTGTTTATTCACGCTGTAAGGGTCGATAATCTCAAACAAGTGTTCCATCAAAATCGTGACTGACGTGATGCTTGGATCAAATTCAATTTGTACGCACTCTGCGTAGCCATCGTAATCGCTTTGAGCCGTCTTGTTTTCTGTTGGCTGGGCGCTTCCATTGGCACGACCTGCTTCTGTGCTGATAACACCAGGAACGTACTTAATAAATTCTTGTACACCCCACAAGCAACCGCCAGCTAAATAAATTTGTTCCATACTTCTCTTTGAGATCTCTGTGTTTGTTGATGTTCGTTAGGTACGCGAATCAATATGATGATACCCGCACGTATAAAAAAGCGTCTATAAAAATGAGCGCGCAAATAAAAACAAGCGTTTAGGCATTGTAAACCTGTGCGACTGAACAAACATAAGTTTAATATGATTTGTGATTATATAAGTCAGTATTGCTTTGTCATCAACTCGAATCTCAACATCAAGTGAGCGTTACTCTAAACATGTTTGATCAAATAAAAGACTTCATTAATCCGAGCAAGAACCCAGACTTGACTCAGGCCCATGAATATCAGCGCAAGCATCTGCCGACCTTGTGGCTGTTGGGAAAAACGGGTGCGGGTAAGTCATCGTTTATTCAAGCGGTCACGGGCGATTCCTCTGTTGAGGTGGGTAACGGTTTTGCACCATGTACCATGACGGCAATGTCGTATGCGTTTCCTCAAGACAAACCGGTCATGCGATTTCTCGATACCCGAGGTTTGGGTGAGGCCGATTACGATCCGGCAGACGATCTTAAAGAGATCGGTCAAGCGGGCAATGCGCTCGTCGTGGTGATGAAAGCCGATGAGCCTGAACAATCCGCTGTGCTTGCCGCCCTGCAACAGATTAAGAAGCAAAAGAAGATTAAGCACTTACTGTTGGTTCATACCGCTGTGTTGTCTTCCAATGAAGGCGACCGTGCAAGGCAAATTCAATTCAACACCAATCAAATAGAAAAGGTGTGGGGAAAGGGATTTGAATCGGTCGCAGTGGATTTCGAAACGGATCACGAGAGCAACAACAGTGGCGCAATCTACAATTATGAAGCCTTGATTGAACAGCTGACCAATATGCTTCCTGTTATCGGAATGATGGTCGTCGACAAAGAGCATTCCACCCAAGAAGAAGCCAACTTTGACCAAGTAGAAAACGAAGTGCTTTGGTATGCAGGAAGTGCAGCGGCCAGTGATTTGATTCCAGGTGTTGGTTTGGTGTCTGTACCTGCAATTCAAGCGAAGATGCTCCACAGTTTGGCGAACCAATATGGGGTTGAATGGAACAAGAGAGTCTTTAGCGAGCTGATAGGCACTTTGGGAAGCAGCTTTGCAGTGCAATACGGAATGAAACTGGGCACTCGACAGTTGATAAAGCTGATTCCAGTTTATGGTCAAACGGTAGGCGCGGTGGCTGCAGCGGCAATGAGTTTCGGCACCTCTTATGGTTTAGGTCGCGCTGCGTGTTTTTACTTCTATCATAAGAACAAAGGTGAAGAAGTGTCTGAACAAGAGATGCAGAAGATCTACAAAGAATCCCTGAAAAAAGGAAAGGCGGCGTCGGGTTATGAAGAAAATTAGAAACCTATTTCGATTACTGGCGGTGCTATCGAGCGGCCGCTGGGGCATTGCCCTGATTTCGGCCATCTTCCCAAGCATTATCATGATGGGCTTTGGTGTGTTCTTGGCGGTGAAATACGGTTATCTACTCGAAATGTCGATTGCCATTGCCGTGAGTACCTTGGTGTTCACCATTCCCCTGTTTATTTCTAGTCGTTCTTCACGTGACTCTTCAAGCCGCTCTTCAAGTACGGAGCCCTTCTCAAACAAAGAGAGTAACGACCTTGGTGAGGATGTTTCTGAGTCTGAATCACAACATAACAAAGCTGACATCAACGATGCATTGGTTAAGGCTTCGGCTGATTGGTCTCAAAAAGAACTGTCGATTTGGAATGATTCAAAACACCATGTACGCCAACAATTAATGGTCGACATAGAGTGGGGTAACCTAGACCAAACCGGTTTAGACGTACTTGAATTCGTTGCGAAAAAGTTTGATAAGAAATCGCTCGATTTTTCGATTCCTGAAGGACTAAAGCTGTTCGAAGAGGTAAGCCGACGCTATAAACTGGTAGTGCGAGAGCATATACCCGGCATTGAGTATCTCAAGGTTTCTTACATCAAAGCGGGCTACGAAGCCTATGACAAATATGGCGAGCTAGGGCAGAAGATCGTTAAGGCCGCTATTTGGGGTAATCACCTTAAAAACCTCTATTTGAACCCACTTAAAGTGATTTCTGATTTGGGTCGAGAACAAGCGACCGCATCGATGACAAGAGGTGTGGTTGATGACATGCAATACGCCGCTAAACAAGCCTTGTTAGATGAAGTCGCTGCGGTGGCGATTGACCTCTATAGCGGACGTTTCAGCATTGAAGATGAAGCACTGAAAGCGTCTGATGTTTCTGAACTCGATGAACAACGCTTTGCTCCAGAGTTAGAGCCCGTGCGAATCGTGCTGGTGGGGCAAACCAGTTCTGGTAAATCTTCACTTATTAATGCACTCAAGCAAGAGTTGGTTGCAGAAGTGGATGTGCTGCCATCAACCGACACTTCAACGGTGTACAACGCGTTTGTCGACGACAATGATGTTCGCGTGGTTGATCTTCAAGGGCTTGATGGCAACCCAAAAACCGAAGCCTTAATGCTGAAAGAGATGACCCAAGCCGATGTGGTGCTATGGGTGCTTAAAGCCAATCAGTCTGCACGTGATTTGGATAAGCAATTGAAAGATAGATTTGATGCTTTTTATGACGATCCTAAGAACATCTCACGCAAGAAACCGATTGTGGTGTCGGTTGTGAATCAGGTAGACCGATTAAAGCCTGTAGACGATTGGCAGCCGCCGTATGACTTAGAGAATCCAACATCGACCAAAGCGAAGATCATTGCTCAAGCGCTCGAATACAATCATATATTGTTGCAAACCGATATCGTGTTACCGCTGGCGATTGCGCCAGAAAAGGTACAGTTTGGTTTAGATACTTTAAGGCAGACGTTGATTGAGCGTATCGCTGACGCAAATAACGTTCAGAGAAACCGCCAACGTTTAGAAGCCATGAAAAGAGGGACGTCGGTTAAAGGCCAACTGAATAAAGCAGTCAAAGTGGGTAAGAAGGTGGCACCCAGCGCATTGAAAGCGGCGACACCAAAACTGGCTGAAATAGCCATCAAGCAAGCCGTTAAGAAGAAGTAAGTCATTCACTGCGAATACGGTTCTGGTGAGGTTTAAGTCCCATCAGAACTTATCTTTTCTAGATCGGCGAGTTTTAGAGCTTGGCTTTATTAGATGATGGCTTTTTTAGAAAACAGCCATCTTCGTTCATTATTAGAGAGGTATTGAGTTTAAAAGAGATTCGATATTATTAAGGTTCTCGCTGAACTAGTTTAATAGTATATAAACAGCTGTGATTCACAGTTTATATAGCACGCTATCGTATTTAATTACCATTCTAAATATTGATCACATTTATACTTTTCGAAGCTTTATTTATAAAACAATTGCACTATATTTAAATTTCGGATCATCTTGATTTCAACGTAGGGATATATTGTGAACATGTATCTGAAATGGCAATCAACAACTTGGCTAACCTTGTTAGCTTGGTATACCTTAGATCACCAGCTCTCGTTCCACCTTTCTTCAGAGTAGTACCCTCTAGGCGTCACGCGCCAGCAAAGCAGCGTGCTTTGTTTACCTATCAGCAGCTTTGATAACCGTTGAACGCATGAATGTCGCACTTATTATTTCGTGCAAGGTGTTCGTTGTTTTGTCGTTCTCGCTAATTATCTTAGCCTCTGTTTAGGTTTGATTAATAAGTCATTATTTAATTTGTTTATTTTCACTGTTAATTTTTCGAGTGTCTTTATACGAAACTATTAATTTAATGGTGAGGATTCGTGACATCTAAAGAAAATACATTTCGACCTGATCGGAATGTATTGAAAGGTATTATTATGGAAAACTTCAAACATCTACCAGAACCGTTTCGTATTCGCGTTGTAGAGCCAGTAAAAAGAACCACTCGTGCCTATCGTGAACAAGCCATTGTCGAAGCGGGCATGAACCCATTTTTGCTCGATAGTGACGATGTGTTTATCGACTTACTGACAGACAGCGGAACAGGATCTATTACTCAGCGCATGCAAGCCGCGATGTTAATGGGTGATGAAGCTTACAGTGGCAGCCGCAGTTATTACGCATTGTCGAATGCTGTTCAGGATATCTTCGGTTACGAGTTGACGATTCCAACACACCAAGGACGCGGTGCCGAGCAGATCTACATTCCGGTTCTTATTAAGAAGCGTGAAATGGAGAAAGGGCTCGACCGAAGCAAAATGGTCGCTCTGTCGAACTACTTTTTCGATACAACACAAGGTCACACCCAAGTGAATTGCTGTGTGGCCAAAAACGTTTATACCAAAGAAGCGTTTGATACCTCAGTGAACGCGGATTTCAAAGGCAACTTCGATGTGGTGAAGCTGGAAGAAGCGATCTTAGAAGCGGGCGCAGCCAATGTTCCTTACATCGTAAGTACCATTACCTGTAACTCTGCTGGTGGGCAGCCAGTGTCTATTGCCAACCTTAAAGCCGTGTATGAAATCGCACAGAAGTACGATATTCCTGTGATCATGGACTCGGCACGCTACGCTGAAAATGCCTACTTCATTCAACAACGTGAAGCGGGTTATCAGGATTGGACAATCGAACAGATCACGCGTGAGTCTTACAAATACGCGGATGGTTTAGCCATGTCTGCCAAGAAAGACGCCATGGTACAAATGGGCGGCTTGTTGTGCTTTAAAGACGACGCTTTCATGGATGTGTACACAGAGTGTCGAACCTTGTGTGTTGTGCAAGAGGGCTTCCCAACCTATGGTGGCTTAGAAGGTGGCGCGATGGAGCGTCTTGCGGTTGGCCTTTATGACGGCATGCGCCAAGATTGGTTAGAGTATCGTATTGGTCAGGTTCAGTACTTAGTCGATGGCTTAGAAGCGATAGGTATCGTGTGCCAACAAGCGGGTGGTCATGCTGCGTTTGTCGATGCGGGTAAACTGCTTCCACACATTCCATCAGGTCAGTTCCCAGCACATGCTTTGGCGTGTGAACTGTACAAAGTCGCGGGTATTAGGGCTGTTGAAATTGGTTCCTTACTGCAAGGTCGCGATCCTGCCACGGGAGAGCAACATCCATGCCCTGCAGAGTTATTGCGCCTTACTATTCCTCGCGCTACCTACACACAAACACACATGGACTTCATCATCGAAGCATTTGAAAAAGTGAAAGAGAATGCAGGACAAGTGAAAGGGCTTGACTTTACCTACGAGCCACCGGTGTTGAGACACTTTACCGCGCGCTTGAAAGAGGTAGAGACCGTTGAAAAACAGACAGAAAAAAAGAATGAACAAACGCTCGAAGAAGCATTTTAAAATAAAAACATAAGCGAATAGTCACTAGAAACATAATCAAAGGCTCCTTCGGGAGCCTTTTCTTTTTTGGATGGTAGGGGAGTTAGGCAGTTAAGCCTTCAACCCGTTAAAAGCTGAACTACGCTTGTTTGTTTTTCAGGGTAGATTTCAACATTTGGAATAACCACTGATTCAAAGGTGCGTCTTTTTGCGAGCGGCGACAGCTCATCACATAGCTCACATCTATGGTCAATTGTTCTGGCAAGTCCATACTGCGACAGCCTTCTGGCACGCTGCCACTGAGAGTGATACCAAAATAGTCGGATTTGAATATAACATCGTGAATCATCGCAGGGTGGTCGACTTCCACTCTTGGGTTTACGTGAAAACCGATATTTCTAAGACGCTCAAGGACCGGATATTTATTGTCATTCCATCCTGGTGTTTTAAATAGAGCGATTGGATAGTTGGCCAGTGATTCAAAGTCTTGCGCTGGATGATCGTCTCTCACGAAGAAAACCACTTTTCCTTCCCCGAACGCCTTTTGAGATATCGACTGTGGCAAGGTTTCATCAAAGTAGTGAACTGCAATGGACTCCTCACCGTCGATGAGCCTGTTCCTCGCGTTGCTTCCCCATCTAAGAAATGAATAGCGAGCATGCGGTGCAGCTTTAGTCAGAGCAAATAAGAGCTTCGAACCAAAGCGTTCCCAGAACAGAGTATTCGCGTAGATTTTGATATTGCCTTGGTAAGTCTCTGGCGAAAATACTTGATGCTTTATCGCTTCGATACTGCTGAGTATCTGCTCAAAATTTTCGATGTTGGTTTCAACAAAAGTCGTGGGTTCAAAACCGTTTTTGGTTTGAATGAACAGTGGATCGTCGAGCTGCAACTTTAACTTCGAGAGGTTCTTGCTGATCGCCCCAGAGGTTTTTCCAAGCGACTCTGCAACCAGCCCAACATTGCGAAGTTCATACATACGCTTGATAACGAGGATATTTTGAATATCTAGATTGATGTCCACATTTTCTCCAAATGATTCCTTTTATAGGCAGCAATCTCTGTGCGGTTGGCGTACAGAAATTATGTGACTCTAATATCATAGTGGCAGTGCAAAACGGATAAGACAGCACAGCGTCAGAACTTCGCTAATCCCTTGATTTTCCATTTGGTAAATCTTGCTTTTCCTCGAATGGCTCATGTTCGATTGTTAAAGTTACTTCAACAAAAACACAGATACCAAACGAACAAAGAATTAGAAATACAACGAGGTGATGTATGAACAAGTTAATCGCACTTGGATTGATGGCTTTATCTATGAACACGGCTTTCGCGGCTGACGGTACTTATGCGAGTACTCTCGATATGACGAGAAGCGAAGGTAATCAAGTAAAGGCTGAGCGTGTTGAATCTGAGCCAGTACTTGAAGGAAGAAATGACGCCACTAATGGCGGAATAAAATTCCACAAGAGCGTTGATCAAGACCAAACGATCCAGCTTACAGGTCGTCGTGATTAACGTTAAAACGTGCTTACCATTGTCATAAGAAATGCTGCGCCCTTGGGTGCAGCATTTTTGTTTGGGGATTTGGGTTATTTTATAAACTCTGGTGTTCTAGCCTTGGCATGTTGTGTAACGTGTGGCATTTTGTTCTCCTCTAACTTAAGAACGCGACTCGGTGCTGGTTGAGCATGACAAACGAGCAGCGAACGATTCGAAAAGGACTAGGAATGACTCGAAAAGAAACGGGAATGATTCGTCATATTTTACTGATTAAGTTTAAAGAAAATGCAGAGGCTTCAGAGGTTCAAAAACTAAAGATGTTGTTTGAAGCGATGCCAAACAAGGTTGAAGGGGTAACTGCTGTCGAGTGGGGGTTAAATGACAGCCCTGAAAACAAGAATCAAGGTTATACCCACTCGGTGTTAATGACATTTGCTGATGAAGAAGGCCGTCAGAATTACCTTCCGCACCCTGAGCATGATGCGCTGAAAGATGTGTTTCGCCCGTTACTGGATGACATCATTGTGTTTGATTACTCCCTGTAATTAGGTTCTGAGTAAGTCTCTTGTGTTTTACTTAGCTTCGATAATGAAGAGTTAGGGCCTAGCGATTAAGCCCTAACTCAATAAGAAATGACTTACTCTGTTGGCGAAATCGTGACTGGTGCAAACGATGCGACAGCATTCCCACCTGCGCCCGGACGATCTACATAAGGTGTGTTTTGCATTAAGGTGTAGTACACATCCACGAAGTCATCATCATTCACTAATACGCCATCAGGAATCACATCGATAATCTTGCCTGTGATCTGAGGGATGATCGCGTACCCCTGAACTTCTGGATCAGGAATCATCTTCAGTATCTCTTCTGCGGCTTGAACCAAGAGTTTTGCTAGCGCTTTATAGTCAGTGCCATCATCGTGTTCCATTAAGATCATATCTGCAGCGCCCCAGCGGTAACGAGGCCAGAAGATGACGGTCTGATTTGGGTAGTAAGTCTGTTTGTCGTAATCCAGATAAGGCATCTCAACGAGGTCTATTTGTGGCTCTAAACGACTTGAATCGACACCCGTCACGATAGCGTAGATTTCCGCTTTGCCAGAGATCCAAGGTTCTTGATCAACAGCCAAACGGATTTTGGTTAATTGTGTGGTATTCAACGGCTCAGGTTCCGACAAGGTCATCGAACGATGTGCTTTGGCAGAAAATGTCTGTTTTTGAGCCTTGCTGCCTTTGATAGAGTCGATATCAGCATTGATCTGCGTTGTGGTGCCTAGCTTCTGCATCTCAGCCTGCATTGCCATTAAGCCGGCTTTGAGCTCTTCCGCACCGTTACTATCAACCACAAACACTGGGACGTCTGGCATTTGGTACACATCTAGTTCATGAACCTGTCCGTACACGTCATACGCTTCAATGTATTGCCAATTCGAATCATCACCTGATGGTTCAAATGCAAACAGCGGGTTTTCGCCATTCTTCCAAGCTTCGATCATCGCTTCATCAGCCATGCGAATCTCTAACACGGAGTCGCTGAAGTCGTTGATCCCTTTCATCTTGCGATAACCAAGATCCGCTTTCTGCATCCGACTTGAAAATGCAGAGTAGGGCTTGGCTGAGTTAAGCTTGTCTATCGGTGTAGACAGTTGCTTTTCTGTTATCTGGTCTTTTAAAGAAAGCTCAAGCTCGGAATAACGCTCGCTGATTTGCAACGCCAGAGATTGCTTTTGCGCTGCGCTACTTTCTGCAATACCTAATGAATCAGTTGTCTCAATATTTTGCGCAAAAGACTGGAAGCCAACCACTGTCGTTGCAAGCACCATACTGATAGAAATAGATGGTCTCATAAATAATCCTTATTTTAATTTTTATCATTAATAGAGCATTTGCCCTATAAGGATCAACCTATCAGTAACGTGAATGTGTTCAAAAGTTAGGCAGCCATTTTTACCTCGTTGTGCAGCACAGGATCTCAATTTAAACAATTTATAAAATATTAAAATAGTGCTGGCTTGATATATCTGAATTTATAAACCAATCAATAACTTAATGATGAAATTATTAACTGCTGAGTGGTGTTTGGTCTATTTGGGGATTTATTAGAGACTGCGAAGAGTGACTTCTGATGGTGCTTTTAGAGGGGGAGATCTATAGGAACACCTTATATCTACTATAGCCACTGCGTTATTTCGGACTTGATGGTTTCCGGTATAATTTGCCTCCCTTGATAAAAAGTAACGAATCAAAGCAACGCATAAACGATCCACAACGCTCACCAGATTGCTCTGAACATCAAACGCACTTTACACATCAACGTACTCTGTCCATCAACGTAGATTGCAATCGAACAACGTTAAGAAATGTTCCTTTACGTTGAATCGCTTCTAGCCCGATAGCTCACATGCAACACCTAGCATTATTGAGGGTTTTGGCTTAAACGCATTAGGAACAATGAATATGACGAATTTTAATGGCGCTTCACGTTTATCGAAGGTGTTGGTTTTTCTTTCACTTATTTCCAAATCGACTCTTGGTTTTGAAATACCCGACAACGCACTCGAATCCTATGTGGGTGACTTCTCTGCGTTGCGTGAAAAAGGCGTTGTGCGTGTTTTAGTGTCTGGTGATATGGGGTTCTATCATATTGAAAATGGTAAGCCGAAAGGGATTCTTGCCGAACAGATTTATTACTTTGATCAAGAGTTAAAGCTGCGTGACCCTTTACTGCGCGTTAAGGTGATTCCGGTTGAGCGGAGTGAATTACTCAATGCTTTGAATCAGGGGCAAGGTGATATTGCCGTCGCCAACCTAACAGTGACCAAACAGCGTGAGCAATTGGTCGATTTCAGCATTCCCATTCGTAGCGACATTGATGAATTACTAGTGACAAGCCGTTCGACACCTTTGATTAACGACATCACCCAGTTACAGGGTAAAGAGGTCTGGCTAAAGCAAAACTCCAGTTATATCAGTAGTGTTCACTCAGTGAATAAACAGCTAGAGAAGAACGGTTTAGCGCCCATCTATATCCATTTGTTAAGTGACAACCTCCAAGATCTCGAATTGCTCGATTTGATTAAACGCGGACAAATTACCGCAACCATCGTGGATAGTCACAAGCTTGAACTGTGGGGAAACTTAGAGCAAGACATCAGAATTCATCGCAATCTTGTCTTTAGGCACAATGCCGATATTGCTTGGGCGATTCGCAAAAATAGCCCGCAACTGAAAGCCAAAATCGACCAATATTTGCAAGATTCAAAGCAGGGCACATTGCTGGGTAATGTCATCGACAATCGTTATCTCGAAAGCACGTCATGGATGAATAGAGCCTCTAATCCAATGCAAAACGAGGAGCGGGATAAGCTAGAAAAGCTGTTCATGGTTTATGGGGAAAAGTTCGAGATCGATTGGTTTATTTTGTTAGCGATGGCTTTTCAAGAATCAGGCTTGGATAACTCAAAAATATCGCATCGTGGTGCGGTGGGGATTATGCAAGTGATGCCTAAAACCGCAAAAGATTGGTATGTCGATATTGATAATGTTTACGACTTAGAAAGCAATATTCATGCGGGCAGCAAGTATCTGCGTTTTATCTATGACCGATATTTTGATTTGCCGGAAATCTCGGATATCGACAAGATTCATTTTAGCTTAGCCGCTTATAATGCTGGGCCAGCTAAGATCAGACGAATGCGCGTACTTGCTGCCAAGCAAGGTTACAACCCAAATAAATGGTTTAACCATGTTGAAGTGGTCGCAAGACAAAATATTAGCCAAGAGCCTGTAAAATACGTCGCCAACATCAATCGATACTTCACTATTTACCAGCGATTGGATCAGTTTCAAGACATACGAGAGGAGCAGCTGAGTAATATGACTCGTCAGCTGAACGTGAAACGTTTCTCACCTTATTTCGCTTATTAGTAGCGGTTATTCGCCATAAGCCAAAACAAAAACGACAAACAAAAAAAGAGAGGTTAGCGACTAAGCTAACCTCTCTTTTTTATAGTTACTGACTAACTGAATTGATTGGGGGTGTATCAGTTAATTCTACGTTGCTTACGACTGCTCAGCCGATGCAATGTACATCTGCATCTCTTCCAAGCTTGTTTTTGCAATCACTTGGTTATCAATAGAGTAATGAACTTCATCGCCGAAACGTTGACCCGTTAGAGTCGCGCGAGTACCGTCGTTGTAGGTTAGCTCAATTGCGATTTCATCTTGGTTAAGTACTTTCATTTCACTGTGGTCAATCACATGCTTTGCCAATGGGTCGATAGGCGCTTCTGTTAGGCTGTCATCCAGTTGGTCATTAACATCAATGTAAGTATCAACCTTAGAATCGAAGATGTGTGGCTTCTTGTTGATTGGGTTCTTACCCGTCCAAAATTCCAGTGAGTTAAACACGATGTAATCGGCAGCAACGGTAATACCGTAAGCAGGGGCAAGTAACATGTTTAGGCCACCACGAGCGTAACGGTTATCAACGGCTTTCACGTTAAACTCCATTAGTTTACCTGTTACTGCGTTGCTACCTACGCAGCCAAATAAAGTCACTAGGCTTGCTGAGATTATTATCGGTTTTACAAATCGGTTCATCATTCTCTATTTCTATATGTGTATATTTAGGAACCGATAATTATGTCAAACTCAAGCGTCTTCTAATATAACGCCATGCCTATACTAGATATCAGGAAAACCTATATCTTTATAAAAACCAGACTGTTACCGATATTTGGATCTTGTTCCTTAAATACTACCGTACTAGTTCGTGTTATTTTGTTTTGGCGTTTTAACAATGTTCTGTCATAACCATAACTAAAATATGGGAATGGGGAGCGATAATTCACAGTCATTTAAACGATATTATTTTTATCGTTTATGTAATTACATGATTGCCTGAAGAGCTCGAATGAAACGATTTAACCTCAACCTCATATATTACTTTATCGCGATATATGAAGAAGGAAACCTGACGTACGCAGCAGAAAGGCTCAATATATCTCAACCCAGTCTCAGTGCTCACCTAAAGCAGCTTAGAGACGAATACCGAGATCTGCTCTTCGTTAGAAAATCATACACACTCGAGCCTACGCCGGTCGCGAACGACCTGTATCCAATCTTCAAGCAAGCACACAAGCTGGTTTCACACTCACTCCCTGAAACTCACGATTTCGACCCGAAAGAGTGTAATTACACCTTCAGAATTGCTGCGATGAGCATTTCAAGCAGCGTGATCTTGCCTCGTATCTTGGACAGGATTCAAAAAGAAGCCCCCAACTGCGTTATCGAAGTGGTGAACATCAAAGAAGACATGGCAACGGATATTCGAGAGAAGAAGATCGACCTTGTCGTCGACCTTACTAATGCCCACCCGACACTGCAGAGCCAAGAGATCTGGGGCGATGAACTGTGCGTGGTATGCAGCCAAAACCACTCGCAGATAGAAGAACAGATAACTTTAGAACGCTACTTAGCTGAAAAGCACGTGATGTTGACGCATGATAATTATCGAGTAAACCAGTTAACCGAGCTTCACAGCCCGATCTTTTCCGAAAGAAAGGTGGCGAGAAAGCTCAACTCCATCGCTGACTTTTCGGACACCATTTATAACAGTGATTGGATTGCAACATTCCCTAAAGGGGTCGCGGACGCGTATTTTGATAAAGACAAAATAAAGCTGTTAGAGGTGCCATTTGAATACCTTACACCATCATTGAGCGTGTATTGGCACAGCAACCGCAATGACGACATCGTAAACCGATGGCTAAGAGAATTGTTTACCAGTGAGATCTTAAAGTTGTCTGCGTGATACAAAAAAGCCTACTCATGAAAGAGTAGGCTGAATAAGCTCAATAGCGATCAAGTTTTAGAGTCGGGGAGCAACTACTTATTTTCAATCAACATAGTACCTGCGCCAGTATTTGAAATGGGTGCGTGATAGTCACTTTGTAGAACATTTAACTCACCATTCAAGGCACCACGCATCCCCATCCACATGATGAATTCAGGACCTTGAGCACCGCCATTGGCAATAAGATCGTGAATCGTCAGTTTAGATAGCTCGTCGGGGTCGCTGATTAGCTTATCCATGCAGTACAGATCAAACTCTTTGTTGATATAGCCCGCACGTTCACCATCTAGCTGGTGGGATAGGCCGCCAGTACCTAACACCACAACTTTTAGATCTTTATCGTAAGAGTCGATAGCTTCACCAATCGCTTTACCTAGGTTGTAACAGCGTTTAGGTGACGGCATAGGGTGTTGCTCTACGTTCAAACAAACAGGAATCACCTTCATGTGTGAGTAGCTGTTGTTTGGCCACATCAACTGCATTGGTACTGTTAGGCCGTGATCTACCTTCATCTCTTGGCAGATAGTGATGTCGAACTCACTCTCAACTAGATGATTACAAATGTGCCAAGAAAATTCAGGATCACCCGGAATCGCTGGAATTGTAGGGATTCCCCAACCTTCATCGGCGTTCATGTAGCTCGCAGCGGCACCAATAGCAAAGGTTGGTTTCTTGTCTAGGAAGAACTCAAGGCCATGGTCGTTGTAGAATACAACGGCAACATCCGGTTTCTCTTGTTCTAACCAAGCGTGAATTCCCGGGAAGTTTTTGAAAAACGGCTGCCAATATTCTGTTTCTTGAAGGTTGTTTTCAATCGCTTTCCCGATTGAAGGAATGTGTGAAGTACTGATACCACCAATAACTCTAGCCATGATTATTTCCCTGCCTCAACCAACATTTGTTTGAATTCTTCAACGCTCATGCCTGTTTGCATGGCGCCAATGTCTTGCATGTTTAAACCCAACATACCAACGAATTTCGCTAAGTAGTAGATACTGCCGCCTTCGTTTAGAAGTGCCAATACATCGCGTTTTTGGACTGCTTTTTTCTGAGCATCACTCAGTCCAAATTTGTCACAGTATGCCTGTTCGTCGGCTTTGAATTCATCACGACCAGCCTGACCATTTAGCGTGTAACACATCTTGTTTAAGCCATAGCCTTTTATGGCCATTGATCCATCGAACAAAACGGTGCCTGGGATATTTCCTTTATCTTTCAAATAAGTCATTGCGGTTACTCACTCTCTGGCCAGTATAATTTCATTGGGTTTGTCACAAGCAGTGCTTGTTGAAGGGCATCGGTTTCAGCAATCTGTGGAATCACATCAACCAAGTGTCCATCATCAGGTGTGTGTGATTTCATGTTTGGGTGTGGCCAATCTGTACCCCAAAGTACGCGGGTAGGGAATCGCTCGACCAAGGTTTTAGCATAAGGCACAACATCACTATAGTTTGGTGGTGTTAATGTTAGACGCTCTGGGCAGCTGACCTTTGTCCAAATGTTTGGGTTGTTTTCCATAAGGCGGATGAACTTAGCAAAGGCTTCACTATTAATACCTTGTGCGATGTCTGGTCGACCCATGTGGTCTACAACAACCGTCATATCAAGTTCGTCGAGGAAAGGGGCAATGTCGTCGATGTCTTGAGATTCAAAGTACACCACGATATGCCAACCTAAAGGTCGAACGCGATCCGCAATTTTCTTAAGGACGTCTTTTGGTGTGGTATCAACTAAGCGTTTTACAAAGTTAAAGCGGATACCGCGCACGCCTGCTGCGTCCATGGTTTGCAGTTCTTCATCAGTGACAGTTTCATCGACGAAAGCCACGCCGCGTGCCAGTTCACCAGCGCTGTCTAGGGCATCTAGCAATGCTGAGTTGTCGGTGCTATGGCAAGAGGCCTGCACAATCACGTTACGACTAAAGCCAAGGTGATCGCGTAAGGCGAACAGTTGTTCTTTTGAAGCATCACAAGGCGTGTATTTACGCTTAGGTGAATATGGGAATTGCGCCGCTGGGCCAAATACATGGCAGTGAGCGTCGACAGCACCGGCCGGAGCGATAAACTTAGGCTTACTTGGGTTTTGATGAAACGGTAGGTAATCAGCGTCCATTATTCTTCCTTGTTATTACTGGTGTCCAAACACTGTGCCATCAAACAGTTTTCGCGCAGTGCGAAGAATGGCAGCTGATTGAACTTGGTTGTTTTTGATATCTAAAACCACACTCATTTTTCCAATAGGATGTTCTACATCCAGAGCAACTTTCACGCTGGTTTCAGTTTGTGTAGCGAGTTGTTCTGCCTGGCTCGATGAGTTGATTTGAGCAAGTTGTTTTGCTGGAGCGTTATCGAGTATGCAAGCACTGGCAACACTAACCGCGCCTAGTACACCGATAGACGCATGGCAACGGTGAGGGATGAATGTGCGAGTAGAGATTGCGCCGCCATATTGAGGCTCGCTGACCAAAGACATCTTAGGGACAGAGAGCTCAGAAACATCACCAAGGTTCATTAATGGACCAGCTTGAAGCCGTATAGACTCCAAACGCTGTTTTAAAGCTTGGTTATTGTCGAGTTGTTCACGTGATTCGTCACCTGTGATGCCGAGATCTTTCGCACACATCACAACAACTGGCATTCCGTTATCAATTAAAGTGACATCGATACCGTCAATTGTATCAATAACATTTCCTGACGGAATTAACGCACCACATGTTGAGCCAGCAGTATCTTCAAAAGTTACCGCAATTGGCGCTGATGAAGAGGGCACGCCATCGATATGGCAGTCGCCTTGATAGGTCACTTGTTTGTTTGGGGTTTGAACTTCTACCGTAGCGATTTGCTGTGTGTTTTCCATGAAGATACGAACTGATGTAGTTCCTTCTTTGGCTTCAACTAACCCACGCTCGATAGCAAAAGGAGCGACCCCTGCAAGGATGTTTCCACAGTTTTGTTTGCTGCTAACCAATGCTTGGTCGACAAACACTTGTAGAAATAGGTAGTCGATGTCTACATGCTCTCGACTCGATGGTTCAACGATCGCGACCTTAGATGTTAGAGGGTCAGCCCCTCCTATACCATCGATCTGGCGTTCATCTGGCGAGCCCATCACCGACAGCAAAAATGCATCGCGTTCAGAAGAGTTGATAGGTAAATCATCTTTCAGAAAGTAGGCGCCTTTTGAGGTGCCAGCTCTCATCCACATGCATGGCGCTTGATTAGACATACTTCAGGCCTTTTTCTTCTAATCGACCACGCATGTCATAGATGTCTAGACCAAGCTCACCATTCGCTAGACGAACGCGTTTAGCTTCTTCGCGCTCCACACGCTCTAGTGACGCATGCAGTACTTGTTCAGCCTCTTCACGGCGAACCACAACCACTCCGTCTTCGTCTGCGACCATGATGTCACCAGGATTAATGATTTCTTCTGCACACGTCATCGGAACATTGACTGAACCTAGCGTTTCTTTGATGGTACCTTGGCTAAATACGGCTTTTGACCACACAGGAAAATTCATTTCGCGTAAGTCACGAGTATCACGAACACCGCCTTCAATAATTAAGCCAACCACACCACGTGCTTGTGCTGACGTTGCTAATAAATCACCGAAGAAGCCGTGGTTTGAAGGTGAAGTAGGGGCGAACACCAAAAAGTCCCCCGCTTTCGCTTGCTCGATGGCAACGTGCATCATCCAGTTGTCGCCAGCAGCTCCTGAGATTGTTAGCGCTGAACCTGCAACGGTGTCACCTTGAAAAATAGGGCGCATGTAATCGGCCAATAAACCACGGCGACCTTGTGATTCATGAATGGTTGCTACGCCACATTTGCGTAAGCCTTCAATGATCTCTTTGTCTGCACGTTTAATGTGTTGAACAACGATGTTCTGACTCATGATGAATTCCTTTTGCTCTTTGCTTATGCTTCTTTTTTTAGAGAAAGTTTGTTTGAAGTGCCCATTCTTAAAATGGGCAGAGTGGCATTAAGATGTTTTTAGTCGGCTGAATACGCGACGAGCGTTGCCCTCAAAAATCATCGATTTCTCTTCGGCCGTGACCTTGTCACTGGCATCAATGTAGCGTTTCGTGTCGTCATAGTAGTGGCCCGTCTCTGGGTCAACACCGCGCACTGCGCCAATCATTTCTGAAGCGAACAAGATGTTCTTCGCTGGCAAGATATCAAGCAGTAGGTCGATGCCTTTCTGGTGATAAACGCAAGTATCAAAGTAGATATTGTTCAACACGGTTTCTTCAAGCGGTGGCAATCCCATATCTTGCGCGATACCGCGGAAACGACCCCAGTGATAAGGTACTGCGCCACCACCGTGTGGGATGATGATTTTCAACTCAGGGAAGTCTTTGAACACGTCAGAGGTCATTAATTGTTGGAAAGCCGTCGTGTCTGCGCCCAAGTAATACGAAGTTGTGGTGTGCAGACATGAGTTACAAGAGCCGCTTACATGGATCATTGCGGGTACGTCTAGCTCTACCAGTTTTTCATACAGAGGGTAGAAAGCACGATCGCCCAAAGAGGCATCTTTCCAAAAGCCACCTGTTGTATCTGGGTTCAAGTTACAGCCGATGAAGTCCATCTCTTCAACACAGCGAACCAACTCAGAAACCGATTTTGAAGGGTCAATGCCTGGTGATTGCGGCAGTTGAGCAACCGGTGCAAAGTTTTGAGGGAAAAGGTCGCACACACGACGAATAAGATCATTTTGATGTTCTGTCCAAAAGCGGCTCGTGTGCTCATTGCCGATGTGATGTCCCATCCAGCTTGCTCGAGGAGAGAAAATCGTTAAATCCGTACCACGTTCTTTCTGTAAACGAAGTTGATTATTTACGATACTTTCGCGAATCTCATCGTCTGAAATGTGAATTGAACCTTTGCTACCAATGTGGTTTGGGTTTTCAGCTAGCGCCGCTTTTTGGCTTTCGCGGTAGTCGCCCACCTGAGGTGGTGTGGTTGTGTAGTGTCCATGGCAGTCGATAATCATCTCGGCAGTCCTTTGTTGTTTTTGTTGCTAACAACTATAACGACCAAGGCTTATTCTCGACTATTTCAATTTATTTCGAAGGTATAAGATTTTGAGATAGAGAGCTGCAATGACGGCAACGAAAAAGCGATATTCCATATGGGTTGGTGCCATAGAAAATAAAAAATGAATAGGTGTTGAATAAAAGTGATTAGCGTTGAATAACGTGATTCTGGTAGCTTTAAATAAAATCCCGAAGAAGGTGAAGTGAAATGATTAATTGTCGACTTATTGGTGCCAATATTGATAAATCCAAGTCACCCGAGTTCCATAACCTATTAGCGGAACAACTTAATATAGAGCTCGATTATCAATTAAGCCCATTAGAGAGTGGAGATATACTCGATTTTCGAGCGCATTCATCTCAAATGGAAGAAAGCAATATTCACGCGACTAATGTGACTTATCCCTATAAAGAGATGGCGGTTCAAGTGGCTGACTTTTTGGATATGTCAGCGAAAATAGTTGAAGCATCCAATACATGGTCATGACTCCAACCTGT
>NZ_JBFRRH010000060.1:0-74727 GCF_041472995.1 Vibrio sp. 10N.261.46.A3
TCAAGTTGATTCGGTATAGTATTCTCGTCGCGTTACATAACGGTCACTTGATGTCATCGTTACCCATAGCGGTTCTCTGCTTCGTGGTGTTTTTTATACTTTGGTATCTAAGAGTGATAGGCGCTGGAGATGTGAAGTTACTTTGTTCCTTGATCATTGGTATAGAACCCGAATTAGTTACAGCAACATTGATTCTTATAGGTTTTCTAGGTGGGATTTTAGTTTCAATAATGTACCTAATAGGAAAAGTAGCCGGTTTTGATAGCTATAAAAAAGGCATCCCTTACGGAATACCTATTGCTTTAAGCTGCTTTATTTTTAGCACAGTATCAATACTATCGAACTAATCACATAATACTATGCTCTAATACAGGCGTAGAAATATCACTAATTTGAAACAACTGTTGAATTTTATCTTTCATTCCTAACTCCTCTAGCTCTTGCGAAATCTCATCACTACACCAGACATACATATTCACTTTTTGACGTAATGGTATAACCTTGCAATTAGTATTGCACACTGACCACTCGGGGAAAATTAGAATAGTTCCGTTCGTTTCCAGTTCATTTTTTAGAAATTGGCACGAGCTCGTTTTAACCCAACTCGTTACATGAGTTGAATCAATGTTATAATCATTAAGTATCTCTTGTACATAAGACTTGGGAAGAGAACTACAGAAAACGACTCTTTGTGGATAACACTCGTGTGGATCAAGTGTATTAGAATGCGCGATAACATAATTCACAGTTTTTAATTGATAAGATTTTCCATTCTCTTGTGAAATCCTATCCATTGTGAATATTAGGTCGTAGCGAGACGAGTCTAATAAAGAAGACTTAGTAAAACTGTTTATGGACAAGTCTATATTGTTCAACATCCGAAATTCATTGATTACACGTTCAACCATATCGAAGCAAAAAGATTCCGCAATCGCTATATTGAATTGATCTCTTAACTCTACCTTTTCTAAATCCTCAAACAACCTTTCGTACATAGACATTGTTTGGTCTGCGTAATCGAGTAATACTTTTCCATGTTTAGTGAGTAAAAATCCTTCTTTTCTATCAAAAATACTCGCCCCGATTGTACTTTCGATTTTTTTAATATGTTGAGATACCGCAGGCTGTGTCATAAATAAAGACTCAGCGGCCGCAGTAAAACTTTTGTGCTTAGCAACGTGTGAAAATGTTCTTAAATATTTGACGTCGATAGACCTGTTGACGTTTTTCATGGTGCAAACTACCCCGATGTTGCGTTCTTTTATTAATTATTCTTATTAAAAATCAGCGTAAAAGTAACAATAGTGTCATTCAGATACAAAAAAACATTATTTATATAGTCATAAATAATGTTTATATGCATCTATACAAATAAATACGTTTATCGCGACCAACAACTGATTCACAAATCCCTATGTGCTTTTACAAACAACATGTTTTGTGTGTCATTCACATACCAAAGTCCTTACACAACACCTTCTCCAGACAAATGACAATCAACACAATTATAACCAAAACCTATGCACTCACCACCTTCTAGTTACCGAAAATCGTTGAAATTTATGTAAATATTCATCATTTATAAGGCTAAAGCTCAAAAATCATTCAAAAAAACGATTGTCCATTTTTGTGATCAACATTACACCCAAATGAAACTAAGCACCTATTAATGTAACCCTAGAATCAGAAATGCGACAGATCATTCCGTTTCTTTGAGTTGGCTTATGCGTGGACAAATAAAAAAGAGCTATAAATATAGCTCTTCCATTTCACTTCATTCTATCGTTTTTGGCGTAACCGAAGGACCAAAAACAATATAAAAATAAGAGGTATTGAGGAACTGCCTCCTGACGAATCACTTTCAATTAATGGTACCGATGATTCATTCGAAACATTCGGTAAAACTTCGATATCAAACGAACCTATCCACTCACCGCCATCTGTAGATAAAACCCTATATTTAATACTGTCATATAAAGCTAACTTACGTGGAGAAGGTGCATTGTAAATAATCTTATTATCGACAATTTTTGCAGTACCGTTACGCGGAGAGTCCAAAATAATTAATGTGTCGACTTCTCCGTTAATATTAGGAATTAGATCAATATCATCACCATATTGTACTTGTAGCGATTTAGTGCCCAATAATGATACTTGCTTTTTTCGAACATCAATTACTACAGACTGCTTTGCGTAACCTCCTAACGAATCTTGCACTAGAACGGCAAACTTGTATTGCTCTCCTTCTACAGCATCACTAGGGATTGTTACTTTGATGGATTTAGATTGTGAATCACTCAACGGTAACCTTGGACCTTGAACTTGAGACCACGTGATTTGATGCTCTGAAGAATCAACATCTGCAATATTGGTGACCATAAATGTCACAGTTTCACCTGGCTCCGACTTAGCATTTAACCTATTGAGCTTCAACTGAGGATCGTCATTCACAGGTTTAATATCAACCTCCACACGTGCAAAGTCCGTCTGTTCTCCGGCTTGACCTACCAAACGATATGTAAAACTGTCACGACCAAATTGATCAACTAACGGGAAGTAGGTCCCAGCCTGTATTACTCCTTTGTTTGGTTTCTGTCCGATTTCAACTGAATAATTATTTGGCTTAGGCAAATTGATATCATTCGCTAGTAGGTTGAGCATAAAAGGAATGTCTTCATCGGTTGAGATCCTATCATCGACAGCAATAGGTTTGGCTTTGGTTGGCAATTCAAAAAGAACTGCAAAAGGAAAGTTCTGACCGAAACCACGACTTAAGCCTTGAGCTTTGTAATCAGAAATGGTGCCTGAAAATTGCCTTTTTCTTTGTCCATCTCCTAGATATGCGTCTAAAAATTGGGTTGAGTATTCAGGAGTCCCATTTTCAATCTCTAGCACAAGTAACTTTGAGCCCAAGCCAAGCTTAATTTTCTCATCAAAAATGATTTGTCCACCGTCCAGGGACGCGATGCCTCGGTGTAACAATCGACCTGCGCGCTCATCAATAACTGCATTGCCAAATCTTGATTGATATGGGTATTCCACCAAACGATAAAACATTGGCATCGCGACGCTCGTTGCTTTCGCGTAAAAGTGAATTCCTGCAATGTCTTGGTTTCCTTCAACCACGTCAATGGAAAAACCTAGAACATTAATATTCGCGTTATAACGCGGATAGGTTCTTCCAAAAGAGGTTACCCAAGACGATTTATTGTTTGAGTTCGGTACTAATAAAGAGAAACTCGCTTTAGTATCATCGCTAACAATATTGGTTATTGAGATATCCGTCTTTCTTCCTGCTGTAATCGCTGTTAAGGAAGGTTCTGAATCATCTGAGAGATTGGTAACCGATTCTCTACCTGGAAAGACATCACCAGCATCTCCAGAAGAGAATCCGCTTTCTAATAACCCCTCTCCATCGGCTTGGAATACCTGTACTTGCATCGGACCGGAGCTATTGAATTGGTTATCTATATTCACAGCTGTAATCAACAAGCCTTCTCCACGAAGCGCTTGGTCATAATTGTTTTTACGTCTGTTTTCAACGTAAGCACGCGGCCCAAATTGCTTAAGGTAAGGATCAAGATGGATAACACTTTCACCCTTTATAGTGTCGATTTCGATACTACCGTTATTGGAGAGTACTTTCGGCTTTAAAAATCCGGATGCTTCTTTACTCCACGCCAACATATTAACGGGTGTTTCTCCAGCGTACTGATCACTCGGTTTACTCCCCCAACTTCCACCTCCCATTAGACCCCAATGCCCAATTGAACCATTATGCTTGTAAGAATATAAATCCGGCAGGCCTAACATCAGATGTCCAAGCTCGTGTGCAATAACCCCCATAGTCGACTGATGATCATCTTGATAATCTGCGAAGAGGCAGTACGCGCTAATGCGCTTCCCGTCTATCTCGACAGTTCTGTGGGCAAATTTATGCGGCCAAATCGTAGGAGTTTTGCGTGTACCACTTGATTTGTCATTACCCGCAAAGACGAACATGACGGACAGTTCTTGTGGGTCAATACTACCGTCATTATTGTAGTCGTATTGAGAAAGGTTAAAGTCAACGTCTAGTGCTTCATAAGCCTTTGTGAACACATTATTGAGTTTACTTTGGCAATTACGTTCAGACTTAGAATGACAGTTAGGATGATCTATACCCAGCGTGACATCAATAACACCATCATTTTTTGTTCCTTGGTTTTCTTTGGCCGGAACAACTTTATAATTCCCATAACTATTTTTAAGAAAGTAATCTTGAACACTTTGTTGGTTCTCACCAAATATCGTCGACTGAAAATCATTTTCTATCTGTTCGTCTGAGAAACTGACTTGTACAACCAATAAGGCCTGTTCGGTGATCTTTTTATTTGAAGTGCTGTATATGGATGATCGTTGACTTTGTCTTGGAGTAAATCTTTTATGGTTTGCAGCCGGCGAATCGAAAGATTCATTGACGTGTATTGGATCGATTTTCAAATTTTTGATGTTTGATTCAATGGGTATCTCAGCCTCACTCGAAGCCAGTACACCCGTTGAAATAACCCTGCCTACCCCATTATCACTTACTACATACTTAGCAAAATACCATTGATTATCTGGGTCCTGAACATAAAGGTGTCCATCATGGTCTTGATACCAAAACATATGTTGTGACCCCATCAAGCGCAGCTCTTTCGTACTGCCATCAATAAAGGTCATCATATGCCAAGTAGGCGCAGGTAAAGTAGTGGCTTGTACAGAACAAACAGCAATGACTGCCGTAATAAGTGTACAAATTAATTTAATCCTCATTATAAAAGTCTCGTTAGTCGAATTATCTTTAAAATAGATGATTCGTTATTAGATGAAACGAGACTTTATCAATGGGTTATTATATTAACCAATTAACTTTCTGACTAAACCTATAAATATTAGTTATACCTTACTTAATATAAAAATATTTTATGACCAAATAAATTATATTAAAAATGAGTAGAATCATTATAAAATTGGCGTTCTGCTGATAGATTAATTAAATAGACTTTTTGATGACTTCAGAAAACAAATACAAAATACAAACAGGTTATTTACTTCTATTTCATCTGTTCATCCAAGTTAAGCACCGTCAAAGCATTACTTACGCTGGTCGCTATCACATCGACCACACCGGTTCTTAGTGCGCCTAATAGAGCTAATGGTTTACTGTTTTCGGCTGCGATGGCAATGACTTCTGCTATTGGGCGGAACTCTTCCAAGGCCAAACCAATCACACGGTCACTCATTACTGTGTTTGCTGTTTTACCGTGAACATCGAAAAAGTCGTAACCCGCAAAGTCACCGACGACACCTTGTAATAAACGAGATTGAACGACCTCACCTGCGGTAAACCAACCTAAGTCGACCATATAACTGTTTTCGCTCATATCACCGATACCGACTAAAGCGACATCGGCTTTTCGAGCGAGATCGAGAGTCTGCTTAACGGTGCTGTTTTCCATGAATGCGGTTTTTTGCGCTTTATTCTCAGCATAAGCGGGGGCATATAAGGTTTCAGAAGATCCACCGTACTTTTTGGCTAGCTGCCTGCATATATGGTCGGCATTAAACATACCGCCTCTTGGGTGAATACCGCCGATACCACACACGAATTTACAGTCTCGTGGCGTAATTACACCAGTGTGGTGAGCAACAGACGATACGTTTCGCCCTTGTCCTACTGTCACTACCATACCGTTTTTCAGTGTACTGGTAAGATAGTTAGACACTAAACCAGCAACCTGTAATCGCTGCTTCTCTTCATTTGGTTGGTCTAGTGCCACAAGCGCTCGCTTCACACCAAATCGTTCGATCAAACGCTGCTCAATCTTCGCACTAAAGACGGGGTGATATTTCACGGTGATCTCAACAATGCCCTCATCTCTGGCTTGCTTGAGCATTCGACCAACCTTTGCACGGGAGATAGAGTACTTTTTAGATATCTCTTCTTGCGTGGCACCGTCTTGATAATAAGCAACCGCTACTTCAGTGAGGAGATCAGTGTTTTCTTCGGAAACATCTTGGATATTCTTACTCATATACCACTCAACCAATATTTAACAATTATTTTACCTGCTTAGAGATCAAATGTTCGATGCTTAAGCAAGTGATACACAAGTTTACACCCCGAACATATGTAACAGCAAGGTACATTTGCTCATCGTCATAACCATGGTTTTGTTGTTGATTAATTCACCTCACTTTGCTCGTTAAACGTTTGCTTGCATACCCCATGGTTACTAGAGCGAAATATATTTGACTGAAGTCACCATACAGCGCTATTTACCGTTGACTTTGGGGCTAGATCGGATAAATATGGCTACATCATTTACTCATCGATCGATCAAATGTTCTGTGCAAATGTTCGTTCGGAGAAAAATTTAAATTAATGTAAGTTTGGCTCACTGGTACAACCATTGAGAACTTCATTAGTTAGCTTGCAAATGCCCACACCTCTCCCATTAATGAGGTGTTATGCGATACATAGGATGATCAAAATGAGCAATAAATTAGAGCAACTTCGTAAACTAACAACTGTTGTAGCTGACACTGGCGATATCGAAGCTATCAGCAAGTACACTCCTGAAGATGCAACAACTAACCCATCTCTAATTCTGAAAGCTGCTCAAATTGCTGAGTACGCTCCTCTAATCGATGCTTCTATCGAATACGCAAAAGCGCAAAGCGGTGATAAAGCACAGCAAGTTCAAGATACTTGCGACATGCTTAACGTGAACATCGGTAAAGAAATCCTGAAAGTTGTACCTGGCCGTATCTCTACTGAAGTAGATGCTCGTCTTTCTTACGACATGGAAGGCAGCGTTGCTAAAGCTCGTCAACTTATCAAAATGTACAACGACGCTGGCATCACTAACGACCGCATCCTTATCAAACTGGCTTCTACTTGGGAAGGTATCCGTGCTGCTGAAATCCTAGAGAAAGAAGGTATCAACTGTAACCTAACGCTTCTATTCTCTTTCGCTCAAGCTCGTGCTTGTGCTGAAGCTGGCGTATTTCTAATCTCTCCTTTCGTAGGTCGCATCATGGACTGGTACAAAGCGAAAGAAGGTCGTGATTTCGAAGCTTCAGAAGATCCAGGCGTAATCTCAGTTTCAGATATCTACAACTACTACAAAGACCACGGCTACAAAACTGTTGTTATGGGCGCAAGCTTCCGTAACATCGGCGAGATCCTTGAACTTGCTGGTTGTGACCGTCTAACTATCGCTCCTCAACTTCTAGCAGACCTAGAAGCAGCAGAAGGCGAAGTAGTAGAGAAGCTTATCGACTCTAACGGTACTAAAGAGCGTCCAGCAGCGATGACTCACGCTGAGTTCCTATGGGACCACAACCAAGATGCAATGGCTGTTGAGAAACTGGCTGAAGGCATCCGTAACTTCGCCGTTGACCAAGGCAAACTAGAAGACATGATCGCAGCTAAGCTGTAATCACTCTTACCAAATTCAAATAGGGGAACGTTCAGTTCCCCTACTTTTATCAATTTTGTTTTTCTTAATTTTTATTCGGAAGTTCTTATGAATCGCAAACATCTAGCTAACGCTATTCGTGCTCTAAGCATGGACGGCGTACAACAAGCAAACTCTGGTCACCCAGGCGCACCTATGGGTATGGCTGACATCGCTGAAGTACTTTGGCGTTCTCACCTAAACCACAACCCAGCAAACCCAGAGTGGGCTGACCGCGACCGTTTTATCCTGTCTAACGGCCACGGCTCAATGCTGATTTACTCTCTGCTGCACCTAGCAGGTTACGAGCTTTCAATTGAAGACCTTAAGAACTTCCGTCAACTGCACTCTAAGACTCCAGGTCACCCAGAGTACGGCTACGCACCAGGCATCGAAACAACGACTGGTCCTCTAGGTCAAGGCATTACTAACGCTGTTGGTATGGCTATGGCTGAGAAAGCGCTAGCTGCACAGTTCAACAAAGAAGGCCACGACATCGTAGACCACTACACTTATGCATTCATGGGTGATGGCTGTCTGATGGAAGGTATTTCTCACGAAGCATGTTCTCTAGCAGGTACGCTAGGCCTTGGTAAGCTGGTTGCTTTCTGGGATGACAACGGTATCTCTATCGATGGCGAAGTTGAAGGTTGGTTCTCTGACGATACACCTAAGCGTTTCGAAGCTTACGGCTGGCACGTAATCCCAGCAGTAGATGGCCACGACTCTGACGCTATCAACGCAGCGATTGAAGCGGCTAAAGCAGATCCTCGCCCTACTCTAATCTGTACTAAAACAGTAATTGGCTTTGGTTCTCCAAACAAAGCAGGTACGCACGACTGTCACGGTGCACCACTAGGCGCTGAAGAAATTGCAGCAACACGTAAAGAATTAGGTTGGGAGCACGGTCCTTTTGAAATTCCGTCGGAAGTTTACTCAGAGTGGGATGCGAAAGAAGCAGGCGCAGCTAAGGAAGCAGCGTGGAACGAGAAACTTGCAGCTTATGAAGCAGCATACCCTGAGCTGGCAGCTGAATTCAAACGCCGCGTAAACGGTGACCTACCAGCTGAGTGGGAAGAGAAAGCATCGGCAATCATCGCTGATCTTCAAGCTAACCCAGCAAACATCGCATCACGTAAAGCATCTCAAAATGCTCTAGAAGCGTTCGGTGCTATGCTACCTGAATTCATGGGCGGCTCTGCTGACCTTGCGCCTTCTAACCTGACTATGTGGTCTGGTTCTAAGTCTCTTGAGGCAAACGACTTCTCTGGTAACTACATCCACTACGGTGTACGTGAATTCGGTATGACGGCGATCATGAACGGTATCGCTCTGCACGGTGGTTTCGTACCATACGGCGCAACGTTCCTAATGTTCATGGAATACGCTCGTAACGCTATGCGTATGGCTGCTCTGATGAAAACTCAGAACATCCAAGTTTACACGCACGACTCTATTGGTCTTGGCGAAGATGGTCCAACTCACCAACCAGTTGAGCAGATCGCTTCTCTACGTCTAACTCCAAACATGAGCACATGGCGTCCATGTGACCAAGTTGAATCTGCTGTTGCTTGGAAACTAGCAATCGAGCGTAAAGATGGTCCTTCTGCACTTATCTTCTCTCGTCAAAACCTTGCACAACAAGATCGTGACGCTGAGCAAGTAGCAAACATCGCTAAGGGTGGTTACATCCTGAAAGATTGTGAAGGTAAGCCAGAGCTTATCCTTATCGCAACGGGTTCTGAAGTTGAGCTAGCGGTTAACGCTGCTGCTGAACTAATCGCTGAAGGTAAGAAAGTACGCGTAGTTTCTATGCCTGCAACTGACGCGTTCGACAAGCAAGATGCTGAATACCGTGAGTCTGTACTTCCATCTGACGTAACTGCACGTATCGCTGTAGAAGCTGGCATCGCTGACTTCTGGTACAAGTACGTTGGTTTCGGTGGCAAGATCATCGGTATGACAACGTTCGGCGAATCTGCACCAGCAGGTGAGCTATTCAAGATGTTCGGTTTCACTACTGAAAACGTAGTAAACACAGCGAAAGAGCTTCTAGCTTAATCTTGAATACACTGTCTCGCCCTTAAATGGGTTGATGCATACAGAAAGCCCCGCATGAAAATACGGGGCTTTTTTTGTCTTTTCTCTCATTCGGATTAAATCTAACGGCTATTTTTCTTCGAAACGCTTTGCCAGTTGGTAGAACTCGTTCACTTGCTCTTTCAACTCTGTAGAGTGATCTTTCACAGAATGCGTTGCTACTAAGTTTTGCTCTGCCGTCGAGGCGATAGACTGCATATGCAGATTGACCTCACTCGACAGCTCACGTTGCTTATGAGCAGAACTTTCAACAGACTGCATGAGTTCATTCATGGATTGCATTAGGTTTTCGACCTCCGACAAGCGCTCTGCACTCACCTTCGCAACATCACCACACGCATCCGTTTGCTCTCGGTTCGCCAGAATATCTTTCTGCCACCCTTCAATCGTCGTTAGCATTGTATCGATGCTCTCTTTGATCTGAACCGTAGCCTTTGAGGTTCGACCCGACAACGCACGCACTTCGTCGGCAACCACAGCAAAGCCTCGTCCTTGCTCACCCGCTCTCGCCGCTTCAATCGCAGCGTTCAGGGCCAACAAGTTGGTTTGCTCAGCGATTCCACCAATCTCTTCCATTATCTTGCTCACGCTCTGAGCCTGGTCGCTCAGTTGGTAAGTCGTTTGAGTCGCCTTTTCAGCCTGAGAAGCTAGGCTCTCTAAGTTTTGATGAGTTTGATTAATACTCTCTTTAGCGCCAGCACAGGTTTGCAAAGTCACATCGACAATCTGGTGCGCTTCTTCTGTGCGAGAAGAGACCTCATTGGCCGTGACTTCAACCTCTTCAGTCGCCTCTCGTACTTGAAGAATATCTTTTGTTTGTTGATCTAAAGCTTCAGATACTTCAAATGACGTGGCATTCAAGTTGTCAGCCAAATCTTGTAACGGCTTGGCAGAGTCTGTCATACGACCTAGCACGGTGCGGATTCTTGCAGACAATAGTTTTAAGTGAAAATCGGCCACAGAGAACTGACTATTACCTGAATAGACCAGGCGACTGACACTATCGAATTTCGATTGCAGCTTTTTCAACTGCAGTGGAGTATCTATCAGCTCTTGTCGGAAAAGTAACGCCAATGCTGAAACAGGAAGTAGGCTCAACAACCATTGTGATACTTGCCCTACTTCAACGAGATTTGAAATCAGAGGCGCAGCCAAAGAGCCTAGCAACACGGCGTAACGAACACTGTCACTGATCTTTAAGGACCATTGGCGACCCGACTTTTCAGCCTTCAAGAGGCCTTGGTAAGCCTTGTCTGCAACTTGTATCCATTCATTCTTTGGCTTAACACGAACAGACTGGTAACCACTCACCTTACCATTGTCGTAAATCGGAGTTACGTAAGCATCGACCCAATAAAACCCGCCGGATTTGGTTTTGTTTTTTACGATGCCACGCCAAGCTTTACCTTGCTTTAGGTTAACCCACATATCGGCAAAAGCGGCTTTCGGCATATCGTTATGCCTTACGATATTGTGGTGTTGCCCTAGCAATTCTTGTTGGCTGTATTCCGCTATGCGACAAAAAGCATCATTACTGTACGTAATCACGCCTTTTAAGTCAGTGGTAGAGACAAGTTGTTCGTTTTCGCTGAGAAGCGTTTCACGAGATTGAGTAGATGAGCTGACAGTCATTATATTAACTTAGGTTAATTATTATTTTAGGCGAGGAATATATACAATTATTAAAGTTATGACAAAATGTGAACGTCACATTTTGTGTAAATGCCTGCTATTTATACAAATATTAGCTAAGTACCTCACAAAGCTAATAACTTCACATACCTTCTCAAGCGAACAGTCACGACTCATCTAAGTTTACTGCAGTGGTAAATTTCACGGTTCTCATTGAGACAGAGGTATGGAATTTACGAATATTCAGATCTTTGCGCAGTACTCGCTCCACAAAGTCTTCGTAGGCTTGAATGTCTTTGACCGTCACAATCAGCATGAAATCAAAGCTGCCTGATATCTGATAGCACTGCGTGACCTCTTCTGCCTTCGAAATAGAATGGCGAAATATTTGATAAATATCCCCTCGGTCACGCTCCATTTCCACGGACACAACCAAAGTCATCTTACTGCCGGTCAGTTCTGGATTAATGATGGACACATCACCGACTATCACGCCCTCTTCTCTCAGCCGTTTCACTCGCTTTAAGCAAGCAGGCGGTGACAACCCGACCAGCTCAGCCAATGTCTGATTAGGGATTCTGTTGTTCTTTTGCAGTTCAACCAGAATGCTTCTATCTATACGGTCAATCACCATAATTTCTTAAACCAATACATTTATGACTTATAATTTTTAATTCTACGATAATTAAAAAATCTATCGCAACTTTAAAGGTCAATTTAGAAATCTGAATCACAACAATCACGGTAAGATCTTCTCATACCAAACAATCGAACCATGGTCGTAACTATGAAATCAACCTATCAATTTTTTAAAGAACTCCTTAGAGAGATTTTCGATGTCACCTCGACTCTTTTCCGAATCATGATTCCAATTATCATCGTGATAAAGGTCATTGAAGAGCTCGGCGGCATCGTGATTCTTAGCGAATGGCTGAGCCCAATAATGGAAAGCGTCGGCTTACCGAAAGAAATGGGCTTGGTATGGGCAACCACCATACTCACTAACATCTATGCGGGGCTGATTATCCTCATCAATTCCGACGCTCCCTTAACGGTTGCTCAAGCCTCGGTTTTAGGCAGCATGATGCTACTAGCACATTCATTGCCGATTGAGGGGGCGATAGCCAAAAAGGCGGGCGTGAGCTGGCTGGCAACCCTGTCGGTACGAGTCGGTGGTAGCTTGGTCCTGGCATGGCTACTTAATCTCAGTTATCAATATGGGGATTTGCTCAACTACCCAGCAACGGTGCTTTGGCAGCCTGAAGTATCAGGAGACACAAGCTATTTGGGTTGGGCTATTGAACAGCTCAAGAGTTTTGCGGTTATCTTCATGGTGATTTCAGCGTTATTACTGCTACTCAAGGTTTTAAAGATTCTCGGCATTGAAAAGCTCATGGCAATATTGTTAAGACCGTTCTTGAGACTGCTAGGAATCAGCAAGGACGCAACCAACCTAACAATTATAGGAATCACGCTAGGTCTTTCGTTTGGCGGCGGCTTATTGATCAACGAAGCCAAGAAAGGCCATATCTCAGCAAGAGATGTATTCACCGCAATCATGCTGCTCAACTTGCTCCACAGCTTGATTGAAGATACGTTGTTGATCATGCTCATTGGGGCAGACTTCTACACCATATTTTGGGGAAGGTTGGTATTCTCAGTGCTGGTTATCGCTTTAATATCCAACATCATTAAGCGCATGAATCCGAGCACTTGCGAACGTTACTTTTATCGCGATGTCTCTCAGTCATAAGTAAAAATACCAAAGAGACTAAAAGAAAAAGAGCTCAAATACGGGCTCTTTTTGCTACTCGCCGATCCTATCACCGCCGCTATTGTTAAATTTCACGCCGTTGAAGCACTGAAAATTACTATCAATACCCTAATTATTGATATTTTGAGTAAAAATAATTTGAGCATGGGTATTTACTAATGACTCAGTTATTACATGCGTATTTTAAAACATCGATAATAAAAAATTATCTTATTATTTAGAAGCCAACTCCTTGTATAAAGCGCCCTACAGAATTATAACCGCGTTCTAATCAATGTTATTAAATATCCAAACTATCAGCTATTCATTCAACAAAACCCATTAAATAACTGACAATAGAATAAATAACACTCCTTATTTTATATTAACTCTAAATGTTGAAACCGGAACGAATAATTAATTGTAATAATTATCCATTTGATTGGTGAATTTTATAAATATATTTTGTTACATAATCAAACCTGATGGCTCTTATGACTATGTTCCTTATAACAGCGCCTCTTACAACCGAGGCTCGTACAACGAGGACTCTTACAAAAACACCCAGAAAAACAATGGCTTTAATGGTTCTAATTTTTTCCTCACTGTCACAGGCTTCCACTATTGAGAACGACGAACTATTGCTGAAGTCATTGATTAAACGAGGTGTTATCTGTTCAGGCTTAACCTATGAGGAAAATAAAGAAGCTTTGCGTATCTATCTCAACGCTAAAAAATTGAAGAGCACTCCGTTTGATTCAAAAAATAGAAAAGAGACAACCAATACAAAAGAGATAGAAGGTAAAAAACATACAACAAACACACGTCAGTTAAATAAGACACCAAAAGAGTGTATTAGGCCAAACTCGGACAACAGATCCGAATAAGGCAAGTTGATACTGATATCGACATGGAAATATAAAAAGGAAATATAATGAAAATGATGAGAAAAACATTGTTGGCTTCAGCAATGCTTACTCTATTTAGCGTCAGTGGTTATGCAAAAACACCTATTGATTTAGGCGTAGTTAATGAAGACAAACTCATTGAAATGCTAGTTAGACAAGGCTTAGTCGACCAAGATGCAACCGATGCGGCAAAGCACGATGCGCTTGACCGTTACTTGAAAAATAAAATCAATTCCGGTTTCAAAGGCGATGCTCAATTCGGAAAAAAAGCACTTGAGCAACGCGCAAAAATACTCAAAGCCATAGAAAAAGGGTCTGGCGTTAAAAAAGCGAGTGTCTTTGCTTTAGAAGTCGGCACCAAGCGTACAGACAAAGTACTCGCTCTATTGGTCGATTTCCCTGATTTGAACTGGGATGACAACAAGTTGACCGAAGAGCACACGCAGATGCTCTACGAGAGCTACAACCCAGAGCATTATCAAGAGCTGTTGTTCTCAAATTCTGGCTACACAGGGCCCAACGGCGAGAACCTAATCTCGATGCGCCAATATTACCAAAGCGAATCAGGTGACAGCTACAGCGTTTCAGGTCAAGCGGCAGGTTGGTATCGCGCCTCAAAGCCCGCTTCATTCTATGGTGGCAACTCCCCTACCACCGACAACGACCTAAACGCGCAAGAACTGGTTCGTGAAGCGCTGAATCAACTGGCGCAAGACCCAAGTATCAACCTTGCCGATTACGACATCGAAGATCGTTACGATTACGACGGTGACGGAAATTTCCGCGAACCCGATGGTGTAATTGATCACCTGATGGTGTTTCATGCATCGGTAGGCGAAGAAGCCGGTGGTGGCGTGTTAGGCCCTGATGCGATTTGGTCTCACCGATTCAACCTTGGTCGCACTCATGTACTGGAAGGTACTTCTAGCTCGCTTCCAGACCGCTTTGGTGGCCAATACGCGGCGTTCGATTACACCATTCAACCGATTGATGCGGCTGCGGGTGTTTGTGCCCACGAATATGGCCATGATTTAGGCTTACCAGACGAGTACGACACACAATACACAGGCAAAGG
This sequence comes from Vibrio sp. 10N.261.46.A3, assembly GCF_041472995.1. Lineage (NCBI taxonomy): Bacteria > Pseudomonadati > Pseudomonadota > Gammaproteobacteria > Vibrionales > Vibrionaceae > Vibrio > Vibrio sp. 10N.261.46.A3. Next base: position 14,956 of record NZ_JBFRRH010000060.1, read on the forward strand.
CGAACCGGTTTCTTACTGGTCAATCATGTCTTCGGGCAGTTGGGCTGGTCAAATTGGTGGTACACAACCAACGGCATTCAGCTCTTGGGCAAAACACTTCCTACAGAAATCGATTGGCGGCCGTTGGATTAACGATGATCAGATCTCGATTGATGACCTAGAAGACAACCCACAAGTGTATACGCTGTTCCAAACAACGGATAACAGCCGTCCGAACATGATTAAGGTCGATCTTCCTGAAAAGCAAATTGAAAGTCTGAAACCCTTTGAGGGCGAGTATTCATTCCACTCTCAAAAAGGCGATGATCTGAAAAACAGTATGACTCGCAAGTTGGTGATCCCAGCGGGTGATTCTGCACTTCTGTCTTTCAAAACTTGGTATGAGATTGAGAAAGACTACGACTTTGCTCGCGTGCTAATCAACGGAACAGCCATTGCAGGCAACATTACCTCAATGGACGACCCATACAACACGGGCCTCGTTCCTGCTATTGGCGGCGAATCTGGCGGATGGATTGACGCTGAGTTCGACGTGTCACAATGGGCAGGACAAGAAGTTGAACTTTCATTTGAGTACATCACCGATGGTGGCTTAGCAATGGAAGGCTTCTATTTAGATAACCTCAGTGTGGTTGTCGATGGTGAAGTGACCGATATAGATGATGGTGAGAGCAACTCCACCTTCGCCCTTAATGGTTACAAGCTGAGTAATGGATTCCATCAAGCGCAGCACTACTATCTATTGCAATGGCGCAGTCACATGGATGTTGATGAAGGCCTAGCGAACATCAAACGCATGGGACAACTGATGTCATTCGACCCAGGCTTGATCATTTGGTACGTCGACGAATCACTAACTGACAACTGGGTAGGTAAACACCCTGGTGAAGGTTGGTTAGGCGTGGTCGATGCAGACCAAAATGCCATGGTGTGGGCAAACTCTGGTGAAGTGGCTCAAACACGCTACCAAGTTCGAGACGCAGCGTTTTCACTCAAAGATCATACTCCAATGCGTCTTGTAAACAGCGACAATGATGTACTCGAAGATACCAGTTTGGTTGGTAATGCGAGCTTCTCGGATGACCAAGATTACACATCGCCTCAAGCACCAGATTCAGGACGCATCCTGACGGAGTTTGGTTTAGCGGTCGATATTGTGAATCAAAGTGATAACAACGAATACGGCGTGGTTCGCTTATCTAAAGTAAGCCAACACAACATCGCTCCTACTGCGAACTTCGAGCTTAATGTGACTGGCCTAAACGTTTCAGCACGTAACTTCAGCTCAGACCAAGACGGTGAGATCACCCGTTACCTGTGGGACTTTGGGAACGGCACAACAAGTAACGAAGTGGCACCAACTTGGTCTTACGAGCAAGCGGGTGAATACACGGTGAACTTGACAGTTGTCGACGACAAAGGCGCTACCGATTCATTTAGCTCAGTAGTGAGTGTTGAATCTCCAAACGCCCTGCCAGAAGCTAGCGCGAAGTACATTCACTTGGGCCGCTGGGTAACCATGTGGTCTACAAGTTCAGACAGCGATGGTCGTATTGTTGATACCGAGTGGACACTTCCAAACGGAAAGGTGAAACGAGGTCGCACATTCACGTCAATCTTCCCTTCATACGGAAAGCACGAGGTGACACTGAAGATAATCGATGACCAAGGTGGGATTACGACTAAGACAATTTTGGTCGACCTGTAAATCATCGCAGGCTCTGTCATGCGTATTTACAACACAAGCTTAAGTACTGTTGTCAAAGGATATAAGCCACGACAGCAGTTTTAAGAAAACGTTATTATTTAAGCCGTAAGCAAAAGCCCTACCTTATTGGTAGGGCTTTTTATTTGTCTGTGTTTGGATAGCGTCATTAGCACTGTAAACCGGTTACCGTAGCACTAACGTTCAATTCTTCAGCCGTTCAACTGGTCCTTAAACCGGTTGTTTTTGAATGTGTGATTTACGTGCGCTGAACGCGAACAACAAGATAACAGCTAACACGAATGGTAAGACATAGATATTGAGGTTCTGCCATCCAGCTGTCGATTCTAACCAACCAGAAAGCATGGCGGTAATCGTCACACACCCAAAGACAACAAACTCATTAAACGCTTGTGCCTTGGCTTTGTTCTGCGATTGGTAAGACTGACTAAACAAGCCCGTTGCCGCGATAAACATGAAGTTCCAACCGACACCTAACACGACCAAGGCTGCTCTAAAGTGCCAAATAGATTCGCCATGAATGTTAATCGCGATACAGACAACGAACAGCACCCCACCCGCCAAGATCATCATTCGTGAGCCAAACTTCTCGATAAGTGAGCCAGTAAAGAATGCAGGTACAAACATGCCCAGCACGTGCCACTCAATCACACCCGCCGCCTTGGTAAAGTCAAAGCCACAACCAATCATTGCCAATGGCGTTGCTGTCATCAGGATATTCATCACCGCATAAGCGACCATGGCAGCAAACACGGCACCAATAAAGTTAGGCGCTTTCACTATCACACTGAGAGGATCGGATTTAGGCGCCTGACTATTAAAGGACACTTTTGGGAATTGAATAGTTTGTAAGATGAGTAACGCAAGAATGTTCAATCCAATCAAAGAAGCAAAAGCACCAATGTACAAACCATCTTGCGACCACTGTTGAGACATAATCGCCAAGTTTGGCCCTAATACTGCTGCTAGAACGCCACCAGCCATAGAGATAGATATCGCTCGATGACGGGCATTTTCATCACACACCTCGATTGCAGCAAAACGATAAAGCGTACCAAAACCTATGCCTATCCCAAGTAAGAACGTAGCGAAACAAAATAGATAGAAATTTTGCTGAGACAGTGCGTAGGTGGCAAGACTAGCTCCTGTAATGCCAACCACATTACCAATGCTAAATCCTCGCTTTCTCCCTAATTTGCCTGAAATTAAAGATGCAGGAATAGTGGCTGCCATTAAACCCAAAAACTGCAGTGCAACCGGCAAGGTGATCATGCTGACACTGGGCGCAATCTGCTTACCGATCAAACCAATCACAGAGATCAGCAATATGTTACCCGTCATCAACAAGGCTTGACACAGTGAGAGCAGCCAAACATTTCTATTCATCTTCGTTCCTAAATATGAGCACAATTGGTCAATAGACCAAAAATTCAACAAAGTCGCAACACTTTGTTACTCATAGCAACTCTACAAGTCGACCAATAGACCAATAGACCAATAGACCAATAGACCAATAGACCAATAGACCAATATACCAATATAAAGTGTTACCACCCTATGACTTTGATTAGCGTTACTTAAGACGTTAGAGTTGAAATTATCATTACTTAAGATAATAATAATTTTCTGTTATTTATTGGCTTTGTTGTTTACAAGCGCTGTTATTTATAGGCTTTAGCATTTGAAGGTGAGTATGATTAATCCACTTTGGCTCAATACGTTTAAGACTCTGGTTGAAGTTGGCCATTTCACCCAAACGGCAGATAAGTTGTATATGACACAACCTGGAGTCAGCCAACACATCAAGAAGCTTGAACAAGCTTGTAATTGTGACCTGCTCTCTCGAGAAAATAAGAGCTTCGAGCTGACCGAACAGGGTCGGATTATGTATCGCTATGCGCTCAAGCTAGAGAAAGACCAAGAAGATCTTTTTGAGTCTCTGAGTTTTGATAATCCTTATGCTGGGCAATGTCACTTGTCTTGCTCTGGTTCACTTTCTTTGCGTCTGTATCCCAAGCTTCTTGAACTTCAACAGCAACACCAAGATCTGAGCATTAACTTAGAAGCCGCTCCAAACAAAAAGATATTGAATGACCTAATCGAAGGCACTACCGATATCGGCATTGTTAGGCATTCCCCGAACGACAGCTACTACCAAAGCCAAGTCATCGGCAAAGAAGCGCTGTGTCTTATGGTCCATCACAGCCTTGCTGATTTAGAGATAACGCCGCAAGTACTTCATGACATTGGCCTGATTGCGCACCCAGACTCTGCACACTATCTGTCTTTGTATTTCGACCTTTGCGGAGATAAAGACTTAGCGAACATCAACGTGAATGAAATACCAAGATCTGGCTACATCAATCAGCTTCACCAGATCTTGCTACCCGTATCAAAAGGGTTAGGTTTTACCGTGTTACCGGCTGGCGCGGTTGAACACTTCCCAGATAGAGACAAGCTACACGTTGTGCCGCCAAAGGTAGAAGTTGAGGAGACGCTGTATTTGGTTCAAAAACGAAACCGAAAACTGCCGCACCGATACGATACAGTTGTTGAATTGATCAAACAGAACGTGAGTGGTTAGTTCGGCATAGATAGATTTAAAGCCTTTAGCTAGCTCGTTATTTCGCTGTAAAAGCTAAAGGCTTTAATGTTGAAGTGATATTTATAAAAGACAACTACTCAGAAGCGCCAAGTCCCTCTTTGGCTCGTTCAAAGTCATAATTATCTAACGCACTTTGAACATCTTTGAGAACAACAGAATGTGGATACTGTGCCAGTAACTCAGTCACATATTGAGTTGCATCGTTATCATAAGCATCCAGCAGTGATAGCAACTGAGCATGCTGTTCTGACGTGATGCTCGGTGAATCAGAGGTATCAGCAAGACTCGCATCGGCTTCTTCAGTACTTGTCGTATTGAATCTCTCAACACCAGACACATCAAAGCTGATCTCAACTGCTTTAATCAGTTCGATTAACCCAAGTTCGCCTTGCTTAAGATCTTCTTCATCACACGCCTTGTTATGAGCTTTGCTTTCTAAATCACTGAGTAGTTCGGCTAATCGCAACCCACCAATCGCAGCTGCCATGCTTTTTAAGGTATGTAGATTACGCTCTAACGTCTCCCATTCGCCTTGTACTAAGTTATCAAAAGCATCCGACATCATGTCTGGCGATCCTTGGCAGAACCTATCAAGCATTTTGGCTTGCAGCTTTACATCATGATAAGTCAGTTGCTCAAACCTCGACTGAGAGAAAACAGGCGGTTCTATGTGAGTATCGGAGTGTAATTCCGCACTCTCAACAGAATCACCTGTCTGGATCGCATCTGAAGACGTGTCTGATGGCGCTCGACCTTCAACTAATACCTCAGGAACAATGTATCGAGTAATCAAAGACATCGCTTTATCAATAACAATTGGCTTATCCAAGAAGTCCGTGACGCCCGACGCCCTCGCTCGTTGTTTCGCATCAGCAAAAACATTGGCCGACATTGCAATAATCGGTACATCTGTATTGAATTCACGAATCAAACGGGTAGCTTCAAAGCCGTCCATAACCGGCATTTGAAGATCCATAAAGATTATTTCGTAGTCGTTGTTTTTAGCTAACTCCAGCGCTTCCTTTCCGTTTTCAGCAAGATCGGCATTTAAATTAGAACGACTGAAAAATGCTAAGGCGAGATCTTGGTTCAACTCATTGTCTTCAACCAATAACACTCTTTGGCCTTTGAACTCTATCTGATAATCCAACTGCAACTCTTGGGCTTTGAAGTCGGCTAACGCATCCGAGCTTGATCGTGGCAATGTCAGCACAAAGGAGAACTCACTGCCTTGCCCGTAAACGCTCTCAACGCTAATTTGGCCACCCATCGCATGCACTAATTTCTGGCTAATGTTGAGCCCAAGCCCTGTACCGCCAAACCGACGTGTTGTTGTGGTATCCGCTTGGCTAAAGGCTTCAAACAGCTTGTGACGGTTCTCATCCGAGATGCCTATCCCGGTATCCATCACACTCACCTTCATAGTTAGGCTACTATTGTTCGAGTCAACATGCTCCACCGTTAACGCTACGCTGCCTTTTTCCGTAAACTTAATCGCGTTGCCCACAAGGTTGAGTATGACTTGGAACAGCCTCAAAGGATCGCCTTGCAGTGGCGTGTCTAACTCTGGGTCGATGACCATCGACAAATTGAGTTGTTTCTCAGCCGCTTTCGATTCCATCAACTCAATCACATCTTTAAAGGTCGTTACGGGATCAAACGGGACGTTATCAATAACAAGTTGCCCTGCTTCTATCTTTGAAAAATCAAGGATGTCATTGATGATACCGAGTAACGAATGGCCAGAACGGTGCACTTTCTCGATGTAATTTCGAGCGACAGGGTTAGATATTTCGCCAATCGCCAGATAAGACAAACCAATAATGGCGTTCATTGGGGTTCTTATCTCATGGCTCATATTGGCTAAGAATTCCGATTTAGCTTGGCTCGCCAAATCGGCTCTCTGTTTCTCTTCTTCCAATTGTTCGTTAAGGCGCTTCATTTCAGATATATCGAATGCCCAAAATAGTGTGGCGACTTCACCATCAATCTCAAAAAGATAGTAACTGACTAAAGCAACAAATCGGGTTCCATCAGACTTTCTGAGTACCAACTCCCTATTTTCAACTTTACCGTTAAGGTCGAGCTCTTTATGCACGTCATCACGAACAGTCAGCGAGTCATGGATAGCAGCGACATCGATAGAAGACAACGCCTGATCTTCCACACCAAACAAACGTTTTGCCGTATCGTTCGCGTAACGAACCTCTTCTTCAAATACCACGCTGGCTGCAATTGGAGAGCTATTTAGCATGTTGTAGAGTTGGTTCTGCGCCTTTTCCAGAGCTTCGGTCGCTTCCTTAGCAATACTGATCTGCTTAGTTAATTTACGATTCCAGAAAATAATAAGAAGAAGGATCACCAGAGAAAAAACCGAAATGGTGTAAACCAATTGATAGTCAACTCTTTCTATCGCTTTGGGTGCCGCCCATTTTGCTGAGATCTTCTGGTGTTCTTCAGCTGAGATACTGCCTATCGCTTTGTTCACAATAGACAACAGTAATGGTTCAGACTTGATGACATGCAGAGTTGGCGACAGGAAGAAATCTAATCGGCCGATAATGCCAATCCCTCGATAACCAAATGAGTCGATTAAGTAAGTTAGGACGTCAACGGTATCAATCATCGCATCAAACTCACCCGACTCAACGAGCTCTAAGCCGTCATTAGTCGAGGACACCATCGCCCAGTTGATCTCAGGGTAACTATCCACGATAGCTCCTGTGTTGGCTCCGCCCTCTAAAATACCTATTTTCCATCCCGCAGCTTCTTCTAAGACAAGGCTGTTCACATCTCGTCTTGAGGCAATAGCCAAACGACTAGAAAATAACGGCTTACCCGCCTTCACGCTCTCGCTAAGTGAACGATTCTCCACAGCGGCCGAGACAAGGTGCACTTTTCTATGGTCAACGAGACGTCGAGTCTCCTGCCAACTGCCGACATCGACATGTTCCAAGCGTAAACCTGTTTTCTGTTCGATCAGCTTTAGGTAATCATCGATCATGCCGATATATTCCCCTTTGCTAGATACGGCCTCATAAGGCAAAGAGTTAGGATCAATACCGATTTTTAATACTGGATGAGACTTTATCCACTGACGTTCATTTTGACTAAGATTAAGAAGTTCACCGGCTAAACTGTTTGATTGATAAATATCTGAAATATAGCGTTTTGCACCATCTCCGAATGAATTGAACTGCTCAATGGCTGGGAAATAAACATAGCTCCCTTCCACGGAATCCACATCGAAATAGAAGGTCATAAACCCAGCATTGGAGCTGCCCGTCTTCGTTTTATAACCAGCGCCTTTCGTCACGGATGACAATTTAGAGGTGTTTTTCTTGTCCAATGATGACGTTGATACATCTCCTAAAAACCAAGATTCAAGCGGTCGCTTATTATTATCAGCCAGTGCCGAAATCACCGTGAAGGTATTATCTGCGTCAAATATGTCAAAAATCTTAGGCAATTCGTCAAAGCGATCATTGACGATAAAGTACGCTGAGATTTGAGCAATAATATCGGCCTTCTTCAGAACCGGAGTCAGATCGTTCTTAACTTGTCTTCTAAGAATCGGTTCAAAATCACCGCCTTCCTTCTTGAGGTTTGCCAATGCGGCATTAAAGCGATCTCTTAGTTCAGCTCCCCTGAAATCCACGTAGATGGGATAGCTGACTTTATAATCCTCATGGAGCTGAATCTCGCGCATTTCAATAAACCGGGTATTGGTGACAAACCAGGTTAACACACGTCTTTCCACCATCAGGAGATCAACATTTTGAGCTCTCAGTTGGGAAAACGCCGACTCTAAGCTGTCGAGATCATCTATCCGATCAATGCTCAATTGGCTTTCCAGCACTTCTACGGAGTTTTTAATCGGCGATGTTTCATCGAACAGCAAAGCACCCAATGACAAATTTTTTGCCGACTTCAAATCCAGCTTACGCCTCTTTAATGACACTGGCACAAAATCAACATCCATCACCTTGTCACTGACAAAGTGCAATGAAGAATCATCAAGTTGAACACCAGAAACAAATGATATTGAGTTGTTGTTATCGATAGCTTGACGAGCTGCAGTACGAGGCAAAGTGACAACGTCACCCAATCGATACCCCATATCGTTCAAAGCCCTTTGCATAATGTCATGCTCTAAGCCAACAGAAGTACTGTCTGGATACATGTAAGGTGGGTTGCCGAATCCAAATACACCTTTAATGGGAGAGCGATAAGGCGAGTCATCTAGCCATTTAGATAAAATACGGTTCTTTTTACCGATATCAAACGTTGCAATCTGTTGATTCAATAAGTTAAGCATCTCATTGTCGTTTGAACGAATAACCATGGCTGCTTTTATGTTCTTCCAGCGATCAAGCACATGGTTGACCGCTAAATTCTCGACTCCGCTTTTGTGAGCAAGATCCATGGTGGTTATAGGCTCAGCCAGCAAACCATCAACCGAGCCGTCTTCTAATGCGCGAATAGCATCAATGGCCGTATCGAACTCAACTCTCTCAATCGAACTAAGCTGCACGCCAGATCGCTCAAGGTCGATGCTTTCACGAACCATGGCAATTCGTCTCTTGGCCTCTTGCTCAATTTTATTGTTGAGGTGGTCATCGGTAGGAAGAATGACGGCAATTTGGTACGAGATATAAGGATCGGTTTGAAGGAAACGACCTCCTTCGCTGGGATCAAACTGTTGAAAAGGAAACACATCGCCTTTCCCGTCTAACAAAGCTTGCTTTGCTTCAGCGTGAGAATCTACGCTGATGAAGTTGGTTTTTACGTTGAAACGCTCTTCAAGATCGTAAGCCCAATCTCGGATAATCCCGTCGACTTTTCCGTCATCACCAATAAATGAGTAAGGATAATGACTGGATAGCGCAACAAACGTGATTTCACGATCAGGATCTTGCCATAGGTTTGATCGTTGCTCTGTAGCCGCCTCAGCGTTAACGCTAGCGGCACGAACAACGAAGACAACAAACAAAATTATGGCGATGACATAACGCTTACCCCACATCTGCCAGAGGTCACTCATCTTTGAACTTCTCTTTAATCTCTAGAATCTCAGGCAATTTAATGAAAAACAGATCAACGATAGTCGGGTCAAAATGCTTACCTTTCTGCTCAGTGATTAAGGCCAAAGCATCTTCGACACTCCAAGCTTTTTTATAAGGGCGTTCTGCAGTCAGTGCATCAAACACATCAGCCACAGCAGCGATTCTGCCAACCAATGGGATGTCTTCCCCTGCCACTTGACTCGGGTAACCGGAACCGTCCCATTTCTCATGGTGATACTGCGCCACTTGAATCGCCATGCGCATCAGTTTTGAATCACTTTGCTGCCCTAAAATCTCCACACCATACTCGACATGTTTCTGCATGATCGCCCACTCTTCCGCATCGAGTTTTCCGGGCTTAAGTAACACGTTATCAGGGATACCTATCTTACCAATATCATGCATTGGCGCCGCGTCTCGGAGTGTTTCGGCATCTTCGTCAGTCATACCTAGCGCCTTGCCCAACACCTCACAGTAGTGGCTCATGCGCTTAACGTGCATACCCGTTTCGTTGTCTTTAAATTCCGCTGCTCGACCTAAGATATTGAGGGTCTCAAGTTTGCCTAGATTGATCTCGACGGTTTTGTCTTTCACTTGATGGAACAGTGCTCGTTGTTGGTCATACAACGCGATGTGGGTTTTGACACGCTGGAGCGCGATTTCAGGCGTGATCGGTTTCGTTAGGTAATCGACAGCACCTAAAGATAATCCTTTCACTTCGGCTTCTGGACCAATCTTAGCGGTCACGAAAATGATAGGAATGTGAGCCGTATTCGGCTGAGCTTTAAGTTGGCGGCACACCTCGTAACCATCAATGTCAGGCATCATGATATCAAGGAGGATAAGGTCTGGCTGCGGCACCATCTTCGCAATCTTGATACCAATTGTGCCGTTAATCGCTACTTTCACTTGATAAGTATCTTTGAGTATTGCCGTTAACACATCCAAGTTACTTGGGGTGTCATCCACGACTAACACTATGGGTTTCCGACTCATTGATACCTCGTATACAAATCAAACAGTTATAACCATAGTGTAGATGGGTTTTCGCACCTCTCAATATCAAAATGACAAATGTTTGTTAAAAATGAAGGATAGATCTTCGAGTGACATCAAATTAACACCTTGAATGGGTAAGATGTCAAAAACTCGACGGGAATTAGCTTATAAAACAATGAACTACATACGCATCTATTGTCACATCACCTAAACAACCCCGAAGAAAATAACTATTGCGGCCTACTGTTAGTCGCTCTTTCACCAGCAAAACCTGAAGTGAATAATCAATCGTTGAACATGATGACAGCTCGCCGAACTGGATCACATGAACAGATGAAAAAATGACTATCCATTGGCCTGGTTCACATCAAATTCAATCTGTTTCACTTCATAAAGAACAACGGAATTAGCCCCGATTCTGTGAAGTTTTCTTATCAGAATAAATCCATTCAGATAAACCTTTTCTATTTATATCGATTTAAAAATCACTTTAATAAAAGTGAAATATTCAGTTCATAACCTCCCCTTCGACAACTTAATAAGTCTAGTCATATTTTACTGAGCTTGAATAATCACAATGTTTTACTTGAACACTAAAACCCTTTATTCAAACACCGACATTATTCGAGTGAATAATAGATTAACTGGAGATATACCGTGAAATTGATTAAATCTACACTATTGTCGTCTTTATTGGTTGCGGCAACTTTCAACGTTTCTGCAAACACGACGATCAATGGTGCAGGTGCCACCTTCCCTCATCCAATCTACGCAAAGTGGGCTGAGCAATACCAACAAGCAACTGGTATTCAAATCAACTACCAAGCGATTGGTTCGGGCGGCGGCATTCGTCAAATCACAGCTAAAACCGTTGATTTCGGTGCAACAGATGCACCACTAACAATTGATGAACTCAACAAGGAAGAGATGATTCAGTTCCCAATGGTGATGGGCGCAATCGTACCGGTTGTAAACATCCCTGGCATTGAAGCAGGTGAAATGAAGCTAACAGGTGAGCTGCTTGCAGATATCTACCTAGGCAAAATTGACAATTGGAATAATGAGCAAATCGTTGCATTAAACAGCGACCTTACTATTCCTTCTCAACCGATTTACGTTGTCCACCGTTCAGATGGTTCTGGCACAACTTTCAACTTTACTGAGTACCTTGCTCAAGTAAACTCTGATTGGAAAAACCAAGTTGGTGTTGGTAAAGACATCACCTGGCCACGTCAGGCAACAACCATCGGCGGTAATGGTAATGCTGGTGTAGCTAACTTCGTGAGCCGCACTCGTGGCGCGATCGGCTACGTAGAGTACGCATTCGCGAAGCAAAATGACCTAACTCATACGCAAATGGACAGTGCAGAAGGTAAATTCTTGCAGCCAACGATGGAGACGTTCCAATCGGCAGCAGCAAATGGTGACTGGGCAAGCGCTCCTGGCTACCACCTTCTACTGAACAACCAACCAGGTGCTGACTCTTGGCCAATGACGGCGGCAACTTTTATCTTGATGCATAAAGATCAAAAAGACGCAGCCAAAGCTCAAGAGATCATTAACTTCTTCAATTGGAGTTATGAGAATGGCGCTGATGCCGCTGAAGAGTTGGATTACATTCCAATGCCTAAAGCGGTCACTAAGATGGTAAATGACACTTGGTCACAAGAGCTAACTACCGATGGCAAAGCCATTCTTAATTAATCGATGAATTCGTTCATTGAAACTAATATCAACTTTTAATTGAGACCCAATACCGCTAGTTGTGAATATTAATGAATATATCTTCTTTAGAAGAGCTTCTTTTGAATAGCTACTAGCGGTATTTATCTTACCTATGAATAAAACAATGACTATTAAAAGATTAGATGGTGATTCAATTTTTGAAAAATTGAGTTTCACTTCTTCTATTCTTATTTTTATTGCACTAACTGGCATTATCATCTCTTTAATTGATGGCGGTTGGAAAGCATTTTCTGAATTTGGCCCTGGCTTTGTTTTCAACAATGTCTGGGATCCGATTAATAGTAACTTCGGTGCAGCCTCTGCTATTTACGGCACACTGGTTACTTCCTTCATCGCAATATGTATAGCGGTTCCAGTTGCCTTAGGCACTGCAATCTTTTTAGCAGAATTAGCACCCAAGTGGATCAGCAGCCCTGTGAGCAAGGCTATTGAACTACTCGCAGCAATTCCGAGCATCATTTACGGCATGTGGGGCTTGTTTGTCTTCGCACCTTGGTTCTCTGAAAGCTTCCAGATGTGGGCTCTAACGAACTTATCTGGCATCCCGATTCTTGGTACTTGGTTCAGCGGCCCGCCTATTGGCATCGGCTTACTTAGCGCGGGCATCATCTTGTCATTCATGATCTTACCTATCATGACGGCGCTAACCCGTGATGCACTTCGCTCAATACCAGATGTTCTACGTGAAGCCGCATACGGTGTCGGTGCTACGCCATTCGAAGTCATCACTAAAGTGCTGCTTCCTAAAGTAAAAAGCGCAGTAGCAAGCGCAGGTATCTTAGGTTTAGGACGTGCATTGGGTGAAACCATGGCGGTGGCCTTTGTTATTGGTGGTGCAAACCGTATTGAAACATCATTATTTATGCCAGCGAGTTCTATCTCGTCGACCATCGCTCAGCAATTTAATGAAGCGACAAATGAAGTTCACATCTCTTCGCTAATCGCGCTAGGTCTTGTGTTATTTGCGATCACTTTCATTGTTATGGGCGCTGCCCGTTTCCTTTTGAAAAGAGGTAGAGCATGAATCTAAGAAAGTTTAAAAATGGCCTATTCTATGCGTTCTGCATTGCTGCAACCGCAACGGGTCTTATCGTACTCTCGAGCATTCTTTACACCCTAATCGGAGAAGGCATCAAGGGGCTGAAATGGAGCCTGTTTACTGAACTTACTCCAGCGCCGGGCAGCGAAGGCGGCTTGAAAAATGCGATTTATGGCAGCTTGATTCTAACTGGTATGGGCATCGCGATTGCAGCTCCGCTTGGTGTGTTGGCAGGTACTTGGCTATCTGAAGCACCTAAAGAGAACAAAACAGCTGAAACACTACGCTTTCTTAACGGCATGTTGGTGAGCGCACCTTCTATTCTGGTTGGTTTGTTCATCTACGCGGTGATTGTGGTTCCAATGGGTTCTTACTCAGCATGGGCTGGAGCAATCGCGTTAGCTATTCTGGCTTTGCCTGTGATCATATCTTCAACAGAAGAAATGTTAAGACTGGTGCCACCAACGCTTAAAGAGGCAGGCAGTGGTTTAGGCGCCCCAAAATGGCGTGTGATTACTAAGCTTAGCTACCGCGCTGCAGGCCCAGGCATTGTAACGGCTATCTTGTTGTCGGTTGCTCGAATCTCAGGTGAGACGGCTCCCCTGCTATTCACAGCATTAAACAGCAGCTTCATGACCACAGACATGGGTGCGCCAATGGCGAACCTACCAGTGACCATTTATCAATTTGCGATGAGTCCTTATTCATCGTGGCAAGAATTAGCGTGGGCAGGTGCCCTACTAATTACTTCATTCATTCTATTTATCAACATCCTAGCGACAAGCTTGCCTAAATACCTGAAAGCGAGAAAAGCATAATGACTGCAATGACTAACTCATTAGTAAACGACAACTCTTTCTCAAAAGGTCTTGATACCCTGTCTACTGAGGCAACCAATGACCAAGCAATGACTTGTCGCATGCAAATTGAAGATCTGAGCTTCTTCTACAATAAGAATCTGCCAGCGTCGTTAAAGAACATCACCATGCCGATTTACAACAACAAGGTGACGGCACTGATCGGCCCTTCAGGTTGTGGTAAATCCACGCTATTGAGAACCATGAATCGCATCTACGATTTGTACCGAACTCAATATGCTGAAGGCGATATCCTGCTTGATGACGAAAGTATTCTGGGTTCGATTGACCTCAATGAACTTCGCTCAAAAGTCGGAATGGTTTTCCAAAAGCCAACCCCGTTCCCAATGTCTATCTACGAAAACATGGCCTTTGGTCTGAAACTTAAAGGTGGCTTTAACAAGGATGAAATCGATACTCAAATCGAGAAAGCACTTAAGCGTGCACACCTATGGGAAGAAGTGAAAGACAAGATGAATGCGGATGCAATGGGCTTGTCGGGTGGACAACAACAGCGCTTGTGTATTGCACGTACTATCGCCTTGCAACCTGAGGTGATCCTAATGGATGAACCGACGTCTGCACTCGACCCAATAGCGACTGCCGCGATTGAGGAGCTGATTACCGAGCTTCGCGAGAAGTACACCATCGTTATCGTGACTCACAACATGCAGCAAGCGATGCGTATTTCGGATCACACCGGCTTTATGTATCTTGGCGAGTTAATCGAGTTTGGTGAAACCGAGCAGATATTCAAAGCGCCAAAGCATGACCGTACTCAACGCTATATTTCTGGTGATTTCGGCTAACTGAGTATTCAGTAACTAAAATGCACTCGCAAACGAACCAGTAGCGACAAACCAAAAGAGCTCCTCATATGGGAGCTCTTTTCATTCAACGGCTAGAAAACAAAACAACCGAGTTATTCAGTAATCTAGCGACCAGAGTAATACATACAGATTCGAACGCCATCGAACTCACGAATCTCAAATGGGATCTCGTAGATCGATTCCATCACTGATTTTTCAACCACTTCCGAAACCTTACCCGACTTGACCACTTTACCTTTCTTCATCGCGACAATGTTATCTGAGTAGCAAGAAGCGAAGTTGATGTCGTGAATCACGATAACCACCGCTTTATTGAACTCATGCGCCAAACGACGAAGCGTCTGCATGATTTCAACAGAGTGTTTAATATCAAGGTTATTCAGAGGCTCATCTAAGAACACATAATCCGTATCTTGTGCCACAACCATCGCGATAAACGCCATTTGACGCTGACCACCACTCAACTCATCAAGGTATTTGTTTTGGATGTCAGTAATGCCAAGGTGTTCTAGTGCTGTATCGACGACCTTATGATCTTCGTCTTTCAAGCGACCTTGAGAGTGTGGGAAACGACCAAAACAGACCAATTCACGAATCGTAAATCGCATATTGATGTTATTTGATTGTCTTAACACGGCAAGGTGCTTGGCTAGCTCTTTGGTATCCCATTCAGCCAGTAACTTATCACCAATGACCACTTCACCCGCGTCGCTGTCTGTTAAGCGGCTCGCCATTGAAAGCAGTGTACTTTTACCCGCACCATTTGGGCCAATGATAGAAGTCACTTCGCCTTTCGGGAACATAGCACTGGCATCATCAACCACGAGTGACTTGCCATATT
The DNA here is from genome assembly GCF_041472995.1 of Vibrio sp. 10N.261.46.A3. Taxonomy (NCBI): domain Bacteria; kingdom Pseudomonadati; phylum Pseudomonadota; class Gammaproteobacteria; order Vibrionales; family Vibrionaceae; genus Vibrio; species Vibrio sp. 10N.261.46.A3. The sequence goes on from NZ_JBFRRH010000060.1 coordinate 30,665, forward strand.
TCTTACTTAAACCTGTTAATTTAATCACTACTTACTACCTTTACTGAATTCTGGTGCGTAACAACAAGAACATAAAATACAAACCGCCGACCAAGTTAATGATCACACTCACAGTGGTTTCAAACGCCATCACTTTTTCGATAAACCATTGGCCAGAAACCAATAGCACGATCGCTAACAAGCTGCTTGCGATGATAAGCACACGATGCTGATAAGATCGGAATATCTGGCGAGCTAAGCTTACGGTGATCAGGCCAAAGAACAGCACAGGGCCAACCAGAGCCGTCGACACCGCGACCATCACTGACACAATCACCAAGGTAATCTGAGTCAGTCGCTTGGTATTCACGCCCAAGCTTGTCGCGTTATCAACACCAAGCCAAAGTACGTCAAGCTTAGGCGCCAACAGCCACAGGCCAAGTAAGCTCAAACCCAATGGAATAAGGCTGAGGTAAACCAGTTCGCCCTTCACGTTATTGAAGCTTGCGAACATCACATTCTGCAGCACCGCAAATTCATTGGGATCAATCAACATCGCAAGGAAATTCGCTAAGCTCGAGAATACGCTGCCACATACGATGCCAATCAAAAGCAGTGTGAATACGTTATTTCGCTTGCTCTTAAAGTAGAAATGGAACAGAGCAAACGAGAACAAGATCATCACAGTCACAGACATCGAAAAGTTTGCGATTGAGTCAATTACCCAGAAGCTAGCACTGCCAAACACAAACAGAAGTACCGTTTGTACCAGCATATACAAGCTGTCAAAGCCCAAGATGGATGGGGTTAGAATTCGGTTATTAGTAATGGTTTGGAAAACCAATGACGACGCCGAGATCGCTACCGCCGCCAACACAATCGACAGCAGTTTTGGTAGTCGCAGAGACAAGAAGAACTCGTAGTTATCCCACGTAAGCCCCTGCCCGATGAATAGCGCTGCCATACCCAAAGACGCGATAGCCAGAATCGCAATTTTTACTGAATCACGCATTCGACTTGTCTCTCATGATTAGGTAGATAAAAATCAAGCCACCAAAGATGCTGATTACCATTGAGATTGGAATCTCATAAGGGAAGATGACGATTCGAGCTAACAGGTCACAAGCCAACACCAAGATCACGCCCCAGTAGGCCGTCCAAGGCAGAATCTTCTTCATGTTATCGCCCATCATCAGCGACACGATATTCGGCACGATAAGGCCAAGGAATGGGATAACACCAACGATCATCATCACAGAAGAGGCGCAGATAGCGACCAATGCAACACCAATGAAGACGATCTTCTGGTAATTCAAGCCGATGTTTTTCGCGAAGCTCTCACCGATGCTCGCCGCACTGAACTGGCTCGCAAAGTAGTAAGCCAGCACACAAGCAGGCACTGCGAGATAAAGGATTTCATAGCTGCCCTGCAACACGCTCGCAAAGTTCGCCATCGTCCATGCAGACATAGTTTGTACTAAGTCGTGTTTGTAGGCGATAAATGTGGTCAACGCTGAAACTACGTTTCCGTACATGATGCCAATCAAAGGCACCAATACCGCGTTCTTAAACTTGAGGTGTTGCAGGAAGCGAACCAATAGCATGGTGCCAAACACTGCAAACGCGAAGATAAAGCCTAAGTAGCTCCATTGCGCAGCATTGCCTAGCACTAGAATGCCGACTATGTAGCCCAACATTGCACAGTCAATGGTGCCCATCGTCGAAGGCGCGGCAAACTTGTTCTGTACGATTTGCTGCATGATCAAACCAGAAACACTCAATCCCGCTCCGGCAAGCACGATCGCGAGTAGTCGAGGGATCCGACTAACAATATAAATAGAGTTGGCGTGTTGGTTGCCATTGAAGAAGTCACTAAAACTGATTTCAGCGACTCCAATCATCAATGACGCAACGCATAAAACAACAAGAAATACAGCAGCTGCAATGGGTTTCAACATAGAAATAATACTAAAGGTAGGTCTCGGGTAGCCCGTATAAAAAAGTGAAAAAGGGCTTATAAGAACACTCTTATAAGCCCGAAAATCTGATAGTTAGTAACTATTGAATCGTACGTTCAATGTCACCAAGCATTCTGTGAATCGCTGTCACACCGCCACCAGCCAGATACCAAGCACTTGAATCAAGGTAAACGATGTTGCCATGCTGCGCTGCAGGTGTTGCCGCAACCAGTGGATTATCAAACAGTTGTTGAGCGCGACCTTCTGATTTGCCAATCGCTTTTTCACGGTCAAGCACGTAAAGCACTTCAGGTTTTGCATCAGCAATGTATTCAAAAGAGATTAGGTTACCGTGTGTTCCCTTGATCGGAGCCACGGTTGCACTCTTTGATTCCACGAAACCAAAGTCATCAAAGATGATTGAGAAACGGCTGCCTTTGTTGAACATCGCAATGTTGTTGCCGTTGTTCATTAGCATCATTGCTGAAGTTTCGTCAGACGCTACTTTGTCGTTTACCGCTGTGATAGAAGCTTGAGTCTCTTTAATGATCGCTTCAACTTCAGCTTGCTTACCAAAGATGTCGCCTAGCGCACGCCAGTTTTGCTGAGCATCAGCCCAGTACTTGTCGCCTTCAATAGAGAACATGATGGTCGGAGCAATTTGTGCCAGTTTGTCGTAAACCTTAAGCATGCGGTTTTCCGCGATGATGATGTCAGGCTTCAACATGTAGATAGCTTCAAAATCAGGTTCGCTTAATGAACCTGTATTTGCCGTAGTATCTTTGTAAGAAGCTAGGTAATCAGGCAGCAAGCTATGAGGCGCGCCAACTGGCTGCACACCAATTTTATCAAGCACGTCTAAGCTACCGTGGCCTAGAACCACCACTCGCTGTGGTACTTCAGTAAACTGCGCAGTGCCTTTTACATGCTCAATGGTGACGGTTTCCGCATGCGCGGTCATCATGAATGATGATGCTAGAACGATGGCAAGCCCGCTCAATAACTGGCGAACTGAATTGATTGTTTTCTTCATGTTTCTTCCTTTGCCATTGAGACAAACCACCACTCATGACAATGAAAGTCACATTACTCATAGACGAGCATGGGGCGTACACAACTGCTAAATAACGATAATTTAAAGTCTGTCATTGGATTGACAACAAACTTGTAACGCAAGTGAGAACTATTATCAATTATATTTGCACTAAATTGGCGACACAACAACTTTATTATTCAGAAACGTAAAAGTGAGTATTCATATTTTGTTAGGCTGCTAACAATGGCAGGTATGAATGTACAAAACGGCGATATAACGAGGATATGGAATGGAGAAGCCAAGAAGAGAACACACCAATGGCCCACGATATTCTTTGCGTGAACCATAACAACGGTTGGTGAAAATTTTGGATATTAATTAGCTAAATCAATTAGATATAAAAAGTAACGACACTTACTTAAGCATGCTCGAATGCACTTCTTTTCCGCGACGAGTGAGGGAGTAAATACGGCTTTCTCCTTTTTTCACCAATCCACTATTCACCAATTGCCTTAAATGGAAATTGAACTTGGTATGGTCTTCAATTCCCACAACGCGGCATAAATCCATAAATTTTAACTTCTGATGAATACTCAAGTGATTCAACACCGCACGTCGAATTGGGTTAGCTAATGCACTAAACACCTGGTCGTTACTGCGCTCTTCCACAGGAGTCTGCGGAGATCGTTCCGCATAAACCCTTCTAAGCGTTACCGACAGTGCCGCCAAATTAAAGGGTTTGGTTAAGAACTCGTCCGCCCCTTTTTTCATTGCATCAACGGCAACATCCACAGTCGCGAACGCCGTGGTGATCACAATCCCGATTTTAGGCTGCAATCGACGCAAGTTAGATAAGGCTTCAACACCTGTCATGCCACCCATTACCACATCAAACAAGGCAAGATCAAACGTCTCCTCCCCTGCTGCATCCAACGCGTCTTCTGCATTATCAAACGCAACAACGTCAAACTCTTCGAGTGCCAGCGCTTCGACCAACACTTCTCTTAATTGCTCATCATCTTCTGCAAGCAATAGCTTTAATTTCATTGGGTTGCCTTAGGTAGTTGTAGTCGCACCATGAGACCGTTCTCAATATTATGCAAGGTAAGTTCACCATGATGTTGCGTCATAATTTGTCGGCAGATAGCCAGTCCCATTCCTGTCCCCTTCCCTACCGGCTTAGTGGTAAAAAAGGGTTGCATCACTTTCTCGATCACATCTTCCGGAATAGCAGGACCACGATTGGTGAGCTCTATGATCACATTAGAGCCCAATGGATACGCCGAGATAGAAATACTCTTGGTATGCTCGCTCGCATCAACGGCATTAACCAGTATATTGACGAGCACTTCTTCTAGATGAATCGCGTCGCCATGCACTTGCAGCTTCTTACTGACATCCAATTCGATATTAAAGTCTGACAGTCGGTATTCCACCAGCGAAAGCGACGATTGACATAAACCTCGCACACCCACCGCTTTAAATGACACCTTTCGATGGTGTGCATAATTCAGCACTTCTTGACTGATATGGGCGGCGCGATCGATACCACTGCGGATCCTCACCAATTGCCTAGCCACATTCTCATCATCAGGCAGTCTTTTCTCGAGTAAATCGCAACTCATCATTGCGCTGCTCAGCGGTGTTTTCACTTCATGAGCAACAGCTGAAGTCAGCTCGCCTAATTCCTTAAGCTTTTCATCTTGAAACGAACGGTGCACCATGGCTTCAATTTGCAGTTCTCTTTCTCTATCGAATACTCGCAGCGCTTTCCACAAAAAATGAAGCGTTGCCAAAGCACACATTGTTCTTAAGAAGATAACCCAGATGCCGTATTCAGAGCTCAAAATGCCCGAAGTAATACCATAAAAGATCAACGCAGCGCCGGTATAAACAAAAGGAGACGCAGCTTGGTGTTCAACATCATAAAACTGTTTGCCGTAAATGATCATGGTGACACCAGCCAACAGGCCGGAACCTAAGCCGAACAACACTCGGATGTGGCTATTACTGATGTTGATGTAGTCGGTAAATGCTTGCTCATCAAAGCGATCAACTAAGCTCAAAGTAAACGCGACCAGCAACAGTCCAATGAAGATCTTGCCCCACTTCACCCAACGCGAGTCAAACAGATCCAGCATTTTCCACCCAAAAGCGCCTAAGGCGAGGTAAGAAAAGAGTAACTTGAAAACCTTGAAGAGTTCGACCGACTGAGAACGCTGAAATTGGTCTTGATAGAGAATCAAATAAAGCTCAGACCATTCATGAACACCATGAACAAAGCCAAAGATGGCAAGGATCGGGAGAAGTTTGGAGATACTGATCTGGCTGTTTTTATAGTTTCTAAAGACAACAGAAAAACCGATGGCGAAGAAAGCCAAACCGTAGATCAAATAAAGGGTAAATACGACTAATATATCCATAAGCATGAAGTGTAAACAAAGCCCTCAAGCCCTGCAATCACGACACTTGACCCAAAAGTTACAATTTGTAATTTACAATGTAAAGATGATATATAACATCCACTTAACTTTCAGTAAATTTGCCGTTTTAATTTAAATCACTAATGACACTGAAGACGGACAGATGAAAAACCAAGCATCAGTCAGATATCATGGTAAATCCCCTGACCTTCGCTCATTTAACCTTCAGTAAGCGATGGCAAATCACTCAAAAATATTTTTAAATTTAATTGAAATTAGGGTTGTAATTTTAAAAACTAGGCGTATAGTTCGCCACCTGGCTCTAATCTATAGAGCTGTTAATGCTAAAGTAAGTCCAAGTTCCACATAGACAGTTCTCGATTCCCTCGTTACACCATCTCTGCGTCAGCTTTCACCCAGATAGTCATTCAATAGCTTTTAAATTCGATCCTACTACCGATCTCTCGTCATTCGCTCTTTTATCAGCGAAGTCAGAATAGATCGATCACTTAAATACAAATGTAATAAACACAAGGCACAGTTATGTCACGCAGAACAACACGACAAACCCATTGGTACCAACTATCACGCGAAAAAACAGTCAATAAACTAAAAGGTAATAAATGCTCAAGATTAAAATAGACTTACACAAAGAAGAGATTTCATGGGTCACCGAGATTCGACAGCTCAATAGCGATATACTCCACCGCCACATATTGCCCAAGCTACAACATCACAGTTATCTCATCGACTTTGAATTTAATGAACGAGAAAGCATCGGAACTATCGTTTCAGGCAACGGAAACACCCTAGGACATTTCACACTCCTATAGCATTTCCCATAGGCTACAAAAGAAACACCATCTAGTCCCAAAGATGTAAAAGATGTCACCCTCAATTCGCTCTAGCAGAACAAAATAGAGTAGAAGTAAAACAGATCAGAAACCTAGCCCTTTTTGCATTTCACACGCGGCTAACGCTAGCTAGGTTATCGTACTTCTATTGAAACCAACTTATATCAAACTCTGAATCGCCAATGAGTCATTATCAGTGCATTCATGGACTAATAAGTTAACGGCATCGACCTTAACTTCTGATCAAGAGTATATAAGTGTTCTGCAGCTTGCATGTGTTGAGGGTAATCACTGAATTTCTCACGATTCTCCTCATTCATCTTACATGTCTCATCCACCAGCATTAACTTCCAATACAGCTTTGTTGTATGCAGCATCGCCAGTAACGGTTTGAACACCTCTTTCTCATAAGCTTGAATCAACTCTTCAATCAACTCGTCACGTTCGTCTTCACTTGCGATAGAGCCCTCGGTTGCCGACAACACTTTTTGATACTTCAGGTTTTGTTGCAGCTTATCCATGACCGTTTGGTTTTCTTCCGCTAACTCAACAAGTTTCGACTTAATGATATTTACCCAATTGGCTTGGCTCAGTAACGCGTCATCAACACTGGTAAAGTCTTCTCGTATCTGTCGCTCCACGTCTTTTTGAGCTTTCTTTAAAACGGCGCGCACCTTTTGAAATGGCAGTTGATATTCCTTACTTAGATCGATAATCAGTTTATGAAAACCACCATTTGGAAGGTGTAAGTTTTCCTTAAACGTCGCCATTGCAGCTTCTTGCTGATCGGTAAGGTGAGTCATTCTGTTTCCTATTCTTTATCACTTATGGTGCTGAGCCCGCGATCATACCACTATATAACCTCATTTTTTCGGTAACTTGATCAGTTACACCTCGCTATGCCGTTAAATTATCTCAACCCTTTCTCCTTTGGCTAGTTTTTACACTACTTGGCATTAAATGGTAAGTTTTTATCGATGAATATTCGTACATTAGTCGCACAGGGTATATCGCCAGACAGGAGTCATTACTTACATATGAAAGACAACCGCGAGAAATGAGAAAACAGATGACCTATTCAGAATACAAAGAATCCGATTTGCATAAGTGTGTAAGCATTGGTGCAGAAGCAATGGTATCCATTGCCAAGTTTGCCTTTAAAGCCACCACCCTTTTATTTCGATTTTTCCGCTGGCTTGTCGTATCGGCTTATACCTACGTGATGAAGTAATTCTATATTGGAGTGGTTGTTTTCATTACGACTTATCTAAATACCCCAAAGCGCGCCCTATTAGGTCGCGCTTTTTTTTGTGCCCAGTTTTATACCTAGCTTTATACCAAAAGTCCGAGTGCATTTTATATCGTCAGTGGCGCTAAATGGTAAAACTGACCATCGAATAAAAACCATACTACACCTGTTCCAACGAAACAGACTTCTAACTTATACAGGTACTAAAATGAAAAAGATTGCACTTAAAATTGTAGGACTAACGGTTTTGGCTTCTGCGCTAACTGGTTGTATCGGTAGTAACGCCGTAACAGGGAAAGTGATGAAATTTAACGTTGAAGTTGTCGATAACCGCTATGCTCGTGCAGGTGTAAACTTCTTATTAGCGCCTGTATACGGTATTACTACCGCTGCAGACTATGTCGTATTCAACTCACTTGAATTTTGGACAGGCAAAAACCCTATCAGCGGTTCGCCACACGTATTTGATACAAAAACAGATACACACTTCGAAGTGAACGACGACCTAGACCCAAGCCTGAAAGAAGCCCCTGTAGGCCCAATTTCAAACAATCGCACCATTGAAACGGGTGAGATGATTAAGATTGACGAAAACACAATTCAAATGGACATCGTCTATACCTCTGGTGAAACAGCGACTCTAACGGGCATAAAAGACGGTCAAAACGTTACCTATTACATGGATGGTCAGCTTGTATCGCAAACGACTATTGCTGAATTAGAGAAGATTCAAGGTACTGAAGCTTAAGGTTCATCGCCCGCAAAGAGTTCAAACTTAGACAGACTTTGAAGCTCATAAAATAGAACAAGCCCGGCAATTGTCGGGCTTGTTTGTATGTGCTCTATTATTTGTAAATGCTCTATTGGGACTGAGACTGTGCAAGTCGAATGCTCACCAAACTCGCCACCATGATAGCTAAGTAAAAGCTGCCGATAATGGATTCCATAAAAACGAAGAACTGAGCAATAGGCAGAGCTGGTGATATGTCGCCGTATCCAACCGTAGTCAAGGTGATAAAGCTAAAGTACATCGCATTGAACAAGTTTGTCAGCCAGACTTGCTCTTCTAACCCGTTAAAGGCATTCGGAAAGATCTCTAAAATTAACAAGTAGATGGTCGACCAAGCAAACCCTAACAACAAGTAGATACAGATTGAGCCGATGATGTGATTAGGCGTCACCGTTTTTGCTTTCATCACCTGCTTCAACGCTGAGTAAATGTGTGAAAACAAAAACACAGCCAGCGCCGATAGCGTCACTATCGACAGGTTATAACCTTCCAAAAACGAAAACACACCAGACACGAGCGCCGTAATCAATAACAGTCCGTACCAAGAGCGATACAAGGCTCGCTCTTTATGAATACCTGCAATTGAACTCGCCAACGTAATAATGATAAGAAATAGGATTGTTTTTTGGCCTTGCGGATAAAACTGCTGCATCACCGCGCAACCAAAAAACAACACCAACAGTGCATAGAATAAGAAGTAGAAGTTGTCGTCTTTAGAGACTGGCTTCATCTATTTTTCCTCGACCTCTGCAGGTTTTTCCTCAGTTTCTTGTTGGTTTTTCTCTTCAAGTCCAAGCCACGCCATCATAAGCTCATAGCTTAAACTCAGTATCACAGCACCGACAAACAGACCGACGATGCCTGACATCGCCATGCCGCCCAGCGCGCCCAATAGAATAACCAACATTGGAATGTGAGAGCCACGGCTCAGCAATACTGGCTTCAAGATAGCGTCACTGCCGCTCACTAAAATACACCACACTAAGAACAAGCTCGCCGCCAGTGTCGATTCAACGCTGAACATGTAGATGATCGCAGGTAATAGAGCAAGAATCGGTGGCAGTTGGATTATCGCAATGAGCAGCACAGCTAGCGCCCAAAACGCAGCCGCAGGAACGCCTGCAATAACCAAACCGATTGCCGACATCATGGATTGAATCACAGCCACACCAATCACACCTTGCACAACGCTGCGCACGGTCGATTTAGAAAGCTCTACCAATTCTTCACCTTTACCGCCCGTTAAACGCGCCACTAAGTGAGTCACGCCGGTTTTGCATTTATCGGCATTACTCATGAATGCACCCGCAATGATGGTAGAGATGATGAACTGAATAAAGCCGCCACCTAACGAGCCAAGAACAGAAGCCGCTTTCGTCGCAAACTGTTTAAGTTCATCCGCATACTTTATGAAAGTGCCTTCAATATTGTTGGAGGCGGCAACCAAGGTTGAATAAACCTTTTCCCCTATTAATGGAATATCTTGTAAGGACTCTTTCGGTTTAGGCAATGACAATGTGCCATCTTGAAGCCCTGTCATCAGGTCAGTCGCGCTGGTATAGATACCAGAAGAAAGCGCCGCCAAAGGAATAAATAGAAGAATCACACCAATAAAGCTCAGCAATGCACTGGCTTTACCTTTCGACATCCCGGTTTTATTTGAAATTGCGACCGCCACTGGATACAACGCAGTCGCAATGATCGCCCCCCATATCACCAAAAGAATGAATGGGCGCAAAATCGAAAAACACCAATACACGAGCATGGCAATCGCTGCGATCTTGATGGCAGCGTCTATCGCCTGTTTTGAAAAATCATCGGTTAACTTCATGAGACGTCCTTGTTAAACAAAATTAAGGCTGATTTTGTAGGAACTTCCAATTCCGTGTTTCTAGGAATAGAGAAGCCAAAATCATATATATGCCAATTAACACTAATTGGAATATGCGTATAAGGGTGTTGCTATCGATGTCACCGGAGCTCATCAATGTGCTACCAACCAGTACGAGCAACGTACTAAATGCAGTGGCGAAAATAGGTGCTTTTTCGGGAACCGTGTAGATCTTGGTAGCCATAAGAATGGCAATAAGTCCTATAAACAAAGAATAGAAGACAATGTTGGGTACTATGGAAAGAATTGAAAAAGCAGCAATCGCCAGCAATCCTCCGATACCGTTACTTATCACCAGAAAAGCGCTCAACTTTATCGACTTCTCTGACGTAATCATCAACGATAACAACGCAATGAACATCATTGTCAGTAAAGCTTCAGATATTTGAAAAATAAAGAAAAAGCACACCACTGGATAGGAGATAATCATCGCCCTAAAGGCCGCATACCAACGCTGTTTCTTTTCGAGTGGCGCAGCAGCGAAGCCTGAGAACGCCGATTTTGGCTCAGGGAAAAACACATGCACTAACGCAAAAAGCATGACTGAAACCACACCAGAGGTCGCTAAGCCAGAGGCCAGCATTACTGACACGCCGGGGTTATCAATCGCCATGAATGGCAACATCAAAACCGCAATCAACAGTATGGTGGCAAACAGGTTCCATTTTGGGTCGACAAACAAGTAGTAGCCCCAAAGCATCATTAGCCCCACTAAAATCAGCAATGGGATTGGATAATGGGTAATTCCTCGCGACAACAATAAACCTAACCCCATTGTCACCACAACGGCCAAGAGCAATTCGTAGACCGTTTCCTTATGGAGGTTTGGTTTATCAATTAAGAATTTAGCAGTGAACACTGGCGCCACAAACGCAAGTGGCCAGTTTATCCACGCCGCCAAGAAAACAGCCAACGTGACCCCGACAGTAAATCGCAGGATCCGTTGCTGTGTTTGTTGGTCAGGAATCGGCTTATCGGACATAAGACAATACGCTAATCAAACGAATCCATACCTTGCCTATCGCGTTGAACACAAAGTTATCGCCGCTATAAACAATCACATCCGCTTGGCCACCCACTCGGAGCATGCCTGTCACTTCTTCATTATCAAATTCAATGGTGATAGGAAGCATCTGTGTTTGGCGCAACCAACCCGTTTGTTGGCTAGCTTGAGCAAGCTTACCGGCTTGATCATTTTGCCCCCAATCAACACCCCAATCGATACTACTTACGTGCCCTTTTACCACTTTGCCCGGAGCGAAATCTAACGCCACTTCAACTTCATCACCAACGGTAACGTTACCTAGGCTGTTCTCACGATAATAAGCTTCAATCCAAATATCTTCGGTTGAAACAAAGGTCATGATTGCTTGCCCTGCTGATGCATAGAAACCTTCAGAGAGGCTAAAGTTAGAAACACCACCTTGTGTCGGTGCGGTAATCACGGTGCGTTCTAGATTCAATTGAGCTTGTTCAAGTGCCAACAACGCCGCTTTCACTTGACTATTTTCTTGGCCTTCTTTACCCATTTGTTTCTTAGCACGGTCTAGGTCAGCTTCTGCATTCACAACCGCCGCACGAGACGTTGCCAATGCTGCTCGCGCTTTATCTGCATCTGATTTAGAAACGACACCTTTATCGGCCATCTCTAAAACACGCTTAGCTTGCAGTTTAGTGTTTTGTCTTTCAACAATCGCTGAAGTGAGTTTTGCTTGGGCTGAAGCAATGCTCGCGGTTTGCGCACCAACATTTTGGCCTGCAATCTCTAAATTTTGCTCGGCTTGTTGGACGGCTATTTGGTAATCAGACTCGTCTAAAATGGCTAACTTGTCGCCCTGATTAACGAGTTGGTTAGGTTGAACAAGAATATCAAGTACTTTACCCGACACCTCAGGCTTGATTGGAACGATATAACCTTTTACACGAGCATTATCAGTAATAGGAATGATGCGGTCTGAAATAATACTGAAGATCAACATGAACGCCACGAACAACAGTAAGTAGTTGGTGACCTTTCTTACTTTGTCTTTTCCATTTTCTTGCTGGCCAACTTCTTCCTTGGCTTCTTGCGTATTCCCGTTGACTTCTGACATGGGACTCCCTTCTAGATAACTAACATCAACAAAATTAATACTTTAAAAATAAACCCGGTAATGGAAAACTCAAGTAAATAGGGTTAGATTTAGTAAACAAAACGTTGCAAATGATATGCACGTCTAATAATGCGACAATATATACAGGATTGTATTCTAATGAGCTCTAGTCACTACCAAGTCCCGGTAATTCAAACGAACTACGCCAAAATTCTGGTTCAGGTTTTTTCTGACTATGGTCTCGACCTTCACCTTTTGCTCAAAGATTCTGGTTTGCCGCCCGATCTCATCGAATCAGAAAGCGACTTCGTGCCATCAGAATCGATTAAACGTTTGATTTATCTGACATCCGCCCAACTTGGTGTTTCTCGGTTCACCGATATTCTAGGACTCGCATTTCGACGTCGAATAATCCCAAATGTCTTGCATCAATTTACCGAATTCGAAACCATTGGTGATGCACTAAAACAGATCAATTCAATCTTTGCCTATGATTCACCAGGCAGCAAAGTCGAGTTTATCCAAGAACACGGTCAGAGCTGGTTTTGCCGCACAGCACCGGAAGACAACTCGCCTATGTTTCAATGGGGCGAAGCTTTCGCTGTTATTTATATCATCGAGTTAATAACCATTTTGTCGCAATCACCATGGTTACCGACTAAGGTTCGCTTGCAAGGGCATGACATCGATGTCGTCAAAACACTGGTATCAAGTAACTGCCAACTGTTTGTTGATCATTCGTCGACTGCTGTGCAGATTCCTGATGAGATCTTACAACTCCCAATCCGTCTTACGTCTAAAGACCTCAGTACAAAACCGACACTTATTGAGTGGCATACCAGCTTTACCGATAGTATTTATGAGCTTCTAAAACCGTACATGAAAGAACAAGACCTCTCTCTTGAAGAGGCGGCAGAGCTACTCAACTTTTCCGTGCGAACGTTCCAACGCAAACTCAAGAACGAAAACACCACTTATCGAAAGATCAAAGAGAACCTGATGTTTTCTGTAGCTTGTGAACTGATGGAAGAAGGCCACACCCTGACCTACATTTCTAGCCAGCTCGGTTACACCAACATCTCGCATTTTTCTCGTGCGTTTAAGCGTGTGTCTGGTCTTACGCCGAAGATTTACCAACGCTCAATCTCAGCTTAGATACCACTCTCACCGATTAGCTAAGTGCGACCAACTCCTAGCCAAGCGCGATGGGTGTCGCGCAGCCTGAGCTAGAGCTACACACTCTATTTCGCCCGTTACCTTTAGCGCGGTAAAGTGCCTTATCTGCACTGCGATAGGTCGCTTCGGCTTGCGCCTGAATTTCAGATACACCACTGCTCACAGTCAGGTTCAGTGTTGTTCCTTTGGTAATCACTTCTTTCAATCGATACATCGCCTCAAACGCTTCTGCCAAATTGGTTTCAGGCATCAAGATAGCGAACTCTTCTCCGCCTACTCGCGCGACGATGTCAGTGTCTCGACTATTGTTTCTCAACAGTTCTGCGACCTCTTTCAGCGCTGAATCACCTTGGTCATGACCGTGATTATCATTGATGGCCTTGAAGTGATCTAAATCGATCAACGCCAGACAGGAATGCGTGTAACCATAACGCTCCGCTAGGTTTGAATAATGTTTTAAGTCGTTATCAAAGCGGCGTCGATTCCAGCACCCTGTCAGTGAATCCGTTTCCACCAGCATTCTTAATCGACGCTCCAATATCTTACGTCGGCTAATATCCGTAAAGGTCACCACGTACTTGTTATTGTGCGGCAGAATTTCAGTTAGCTTTTCTACCACAACGTTAACGGTAAACTGCTCACCAAGTCGACTTACGCCACTCAACTCACCTTTCCATCTCTGGTTTTCTTTAAGTGAGCGAGTAATGGTCGCAATTAGACTGCTGTTATTCATAAAACAGAGATCAGAAATCGGACGAGATTCGACTTGGTCAAAGGCATAACCTGAAACTCGTGAGAATTGTTGATTCACTTGTATGACCCTCAATTGACTATCGAGGACGATAAAACCTGCGACACCATCAATGATCGCTTCCGACAAGTTATTCTTGCTTTGAGCCATTTCATGTCGATAAAGACGTGCGGTAATCAGAGTGCTAAGTAAAAACAACGCGCACACCGAAAAAACCATGGCTGGCGTAGAAGCAATACTCAGCAACCACAAGCTAAATGCCATATTGAGGACAAGTGCAGACACCACGTATAGCGGCATTTTTCGGTCATAACTTAACTTGTTCATAGTTTACTCTGGTGATGGGCGAATGACTATGATGGCTAAGTTTTGATTAAGATATTTACCATTTTACGACACATACAAATTCAAATTATATGAGTACTTTGAAGATCAACAACTTATGCTAATTATTGAGTAAGAAGAGCAAACTACCACCACTGAGTGAACTGCCATAATTGAAGTTAATGCCGATGCCAAAGTTATCAAAAAAGTAAGAGTCATAAGGGACATCGAACACCAACCCAGCGCCAAATTCATAGTAATAGTGTGTATCTAAAGGATCCGTTAAATCCCCCGCTATATCGATTCTTCTAAAGTTATAGTGGACCTGAGGGTTGTTTAACGACCAAGCATCGAGCGCGACATTTTGCCTAAACTCTAGTTCATTAATAAATCGCATCCCTTCAGGGTTACCGATATCACCATCGTTCGCTTCACCCCATCCAGTCCCATAGAAATAACGCACTCTAGAAGAGACATTCCAGCTTCCCCACTCTTGCTTCTTTAAATACTTGAGTTTTACCGACGGCTCACCAATCAATGCCCATGCTGAAGTATTTAGCGCGTAGCCGTCTAGCTGAGACTGAAATGCTTGAGAGTAGCTGTTGTTGTATTCGTATTTATTGCGGTAATAGAGCAAGTGAGTGCCTAAGCCATACGCGATAGACCAACGTTGGGTTAAATGGTTTTGAACCCCGAAAAAGCCATACAGGCCTAATACTGAGTCTTTATTCGGATTCACACGACGATCAGAGGTCACATCTGATGAGATTTCAATATCCTGCTCAGAAAGCGCATAAGACCCTCGCACAGACCAAATAAGGTCAAGATCAGGGTCATCGGTGTTAATCACCGAAGAATAAGGAATGGAGCCCACACTCACTTGACTTCGAGTATCGATGGTTTTATCGGAGCCAAAACCATTGTCGTTCAAATTGATAAATGAATTAGGATCAAAATCAACAAAGCCAATAGAAACTGCATCACTGTCAGTCAACGCAATAGAAGCCGCGAAGATCTTCTCTAAACGATTTTGAATCGCTTCATTTGAGGCATAGGCCGAGGATGAAAAAAGGCCAGTTAAGATCAGAACAATAGAAGAGGAATACAGCGATTGGGGTGAAAGCATTAAGTTGACTCCATTCAAACTTATGCTTCAAGTGTAATTGGTAACTTAACTATTTCAATCAGAGAGTTAACGGTGTGGTTGATACTGCTCTCAGTTCCAACTGCAAGAGCGTTGCCAAATCGATGGATCCCCAAAGCTCTTCTACGTCTTGGATTCTAAAATGAATAATCATATGCGCCTCTGTCTAAATTGGAGTCTTATCTTGGATCATTCTTAAAACCCTTACTTACCATAATGCGCCAAGCCGACTTTAAGACCTGTTTCGCATATAAAACAATAAGCGTTTGAAAATTATAAGATTAACTCCTAAGTTTTTTATAACCCTTTACTCAGGAAGAAGTAGATGAGCAATATAGAAAAAGTATATGGATTTAATACGCCCCAACGACTCTTTGTCGGATACACGCTTGCGGTACTCGTCGATTTAACGGTTCTTAATTTTTTTGATGAATACTGGGACTTCGTCAATATCGAATCATTCACCATCTCATTTGCAGCTGCGATTCTGCTACAACTCCTGCTCAAATTGTCTATCGGCTTAGAACATAAGCTGGCGGATTACTTCAAATCTAAACCGGGGACTGCACCTAAGATTTATCGCGGTTTATCCAGTTACGTGATTTTGGTGGGCTCTAAGTTTGTGATGTTGGAAGCCATCAATATCTTATTTGGAGACAAGGTAGACTTCACAGGGCCTTGGAATGGTGTGGTGGCGTTCTTCGCTGTGGTATTCACTATTTTGGTCGCAGAGATTATTGTTTCAAAAATCTACTTCGCACTCGATGACACGCCCAAAGCCGAAAAAGCATAGTCGCTTTTGATACAGACCTAAAACAAAAAAATGAGCCTATCAAGGCTCACTTTTTACGTTTCAGGGATTAACAAGCAGAGAAGTTAGATAAAGACTCTCGCTCGAATACCAAACACCCAAGCGCTGCTTTCATTGGAGAATGCAGGATCCTTTGTGTACTGGATGTCAGGCGTTACTTGGAAATGGTCACCAAACTGCATGTTGTAGTAGATCTCCGCAGTCCACTGCTCGTCTGAATTTGCGACTGGTTGCAGAATTTCTTCATTCAATTCCGACCAATTGACAGCTACACCAAGATTGTTTGTTGGCTTACCTAATCCGAAATAACCGAAACCAACACTCAGCGACTTATCATATAGTGCGACTTGCCCTTCAGAGATACCACCACGTACAAACGGCATCACTTGATCAGTCATGAACTGACTCCATGAGAAGTTCACACCTTTACCACCGTCAGTATTATTTTGGTCTGGGAAAGCGAGGTTATGGCGTGTATCGTCACCAAAATCCCAGAAAGTCACATGGAAGTTATCGGTGTAGATCTGCTCTTGCGAAGCCGTCCAACCTAATTCCAGTGTGGTAAAGTAAGACGCATCGCTACCAAAGGCAGTATCAAAGCCATCAAAAATATCATCTGATTTACCCTTTGCGTCCGCGATACCACCGACCACATAAAAATTCTCGCCCAACATATGACCAGCAGAAAGGGCCAATACACCATCATCAGGTAAGCCCATCGCACCAGAGCCTGTCGAGAATGCCAAATTAGTAAAACCAGACCACGGGCTTGCTAGAGCGTAAACATCCGCATAGTTCGTTACATCCTGCCAACCGACAACAATTGTGCCTTTGCCATCATTGATTTTTTGCTTCCAATTTAAGTCCGTAACACGAAACCCTTGGTCACTGAAAGCCGGTGCTATCAAACCTACATATCCAATTTGGTCTGAACCTATAAAACCAAACTCTTTTGGCGAAGTATCACCATAGGCATGCCTATGTTCCACCTTCCAAACTAAGCTCCCTGAGTTCTGTGTGTCCTTTCCTAATAGATGCCATGAACCGTATAATCGAGCCACACCCGACGATGCATCAACGCTATCGCCGCCAACCCCATCCCCTGAGGTCAGCCCCAAAGCAAAGTAATCTGCACCAAATGTAAAACCATCTTCAGCTAATGACTCCCTCCAAGATTTCTTTTGTGCTTTCTGCTCTGCAATTGTATTTTCAACAGAATCTGGGCCTTCAAAGTTAGCACCGTAAACAACGCCGCTCATTGGGCTAGCCGCCATCACAATTGCCATACTTATTTTAGAAAATCTTGAGTTCATCATGTCACCAGTGCTTTTTAAGTTAGATTTATTTTAGTTATTACTCACATTGAAAATTGTCATTTGATGACACTGGGTGATTTAGATACTTCCAACAAGAGATCGGATTCAACTAGATGCATTAGCTAAGGTTGATACTGTTCTATACCGTCCGCTTTCATAGCATAGACCGACTGCACGTTGGCTGCGCCGTCAGAGTAATTCACATTTTCTTTCGATTGATGCCCTGTTAACTCACCTTCAACCCAAACTGGCGTCATTAAGCTCACCAATTCAATACCTTGAGGGTAATCTATCAGCACTAATTGATTCGCTGGAGGTGGTGGTGTGTGGATACAAGCTCCTGCAGAAGGCACTAAGAAGAACTTAGTAACTTTAGTTCCGTCCATTTCAATCGGAGTGATATAGCCAGGGATTCGATGCTTACTACCGACAACCTCATTATTTGGTTTAGAACCTAACGCTTCTCGTTGCTTCATAATTTGCTCACGAGCAATAAACAGCGCTTCAACATCGACGTCCTGCTTTCTCAATCTCTCTGTCACTTCAATTATTTCTTGCGTTGCTTCGTCCCTTGCGACAAAACCGTCTTCAGTTTGCGCGTCTTTAAAGCGAGCAATGGTCGCCATATCAAACATCTGATTTCGATCAAGCTTTTGAAATGGGTCTTCTATCAACTCCATGCTTGGAACTAACTCGTCCCAGTATGTAACTTTCACTTCGCTAGCCAATAATGAAAACGACAAACAACACAATACAAACAGAGAACAAATTGGCTTCAAAATAACCATGACACTTTACCTCACACAAACATCGTAAAACTACGTTAGGTAGAGGAGAAATTCCCCCTACCTAACTATTAAACATCAAACCAAAGATTACATTTCGTTGCGGTATACAACGCCATCTTTCATTACCAATTTAATCGTATCGATAGTCTTGTATTCAGGGTCAGCGTCGAACCACTCGGTGGTCGCACCTAATACCGTCATGTCTTCCAGTGGATTACCATCTACCAGTAGAATATCTGCAACGGCATCCTTTTCGATGACACCTAACTTACCTTGGGTTGTGCCTCTAGGACCTGACATCGCTAACATTTCACCAGCTGTAGAAGTCATTTGTTTCAGCACTTCGAAGTTGCTACCAAACGCTTCTGTTCTCCAGTAAATTTCGTAACGACGAGCTCGCTCAGCATCCGAGTCTGCACCCACATAGTCTGATGCAAAAACAACCTTCACGTTATTTTCAAGTAGGCGTTTACCGTAGTCACCATACTGCTCTTGAAGCTGAGCAACCATCGGCAGTTTTTCTGCAGGCATAAGTGGATTCTTTGCTAGATCTGGTGATAGTCCCCACATCTGTGGAACAACGTATCCGCCCTCTTTTGCAATTCTCTTCATCGTGTCGTCATTAATAAAGAACCCGTGCTCGAAGGTTTTTACGCCACAATCAAGCAGACGATTTACCGAGCGATCATTGAATGTATGCGCAGCAACATAAGTGTTCCAATCTTTTGCTGCTTCAACGATGGCGCAGGTTTCGTCTACCGAGTATTGAGTTGTATCAATCGGGTCAAATCGAGATGAGCCACCACCACCGGCCATGATCTTTATCTGAGTCGCACCATTGCGTAAGTTCAGCCTTGTCGCTTTGAGTACTTCAGGCACGCCATCGGCTACAGCGCCAATGCCCATTCTTTCGAAGTTAGAAATATCCCCTACCAAATTAGGCGTGAAACCGGGATCACTTCTATCTCGGAAATCACCGTGACCTGATGTTTGAGAGATAAATGCGCCAGACGGATAAATTCGAGGACCAACGACATTGCCACTCTCAATTTCGCGAGCCAAACCGAAAGCAGGTCCGCCCATATCACGGACGGTTGTAAAACCATCATCTAAGTAGCGCTTAGCCACTTGCGTTGCATGAATAGAGATGTCGGTGAGATCTTTATTGGTTTCGATGTCACCAAAATTATAGTTCATCATAACGTGAGCATGGCCATCGATTAAGCCGGGCATTAACGTCTTGCCCTCGCCATCAATCACTTTAGCTTCAAGGGCTTCAATTGGGTTTGCCGAAATTTGTTTGATTAGATTGTCTTCAACCAGTACGTGATGATCTTCGTAAAGTTTGTTTTCTGTACCATTGAAAATATCAACATTGGTAAATAACGTTGATGCCGCATTTGCAGATAGAGCAAATGAACACGAAAGAGCAACAACAGAGAGTTTTAAGCCTGCATTTTTCATTTATACACCTTGATTCCGTTTATGAGTGGAGTCCACTTCCCATAACGATTCCGTAACTACTAATGAGTGTCATGAGGTTTCAAAGGTGTTTTTGTCAGCCGCGATAATCACAAAAATCTAATCAAAATTCCGGGAAAAAAATCGAGGCAAAAACAACTCATCCACATTCAATAACTTAGTAGTGATACTGCCAGTGTTCAAGGTTGATAAATGGCCATTTGGTGACAATAAATAATTATGCGTTCAGGCTACGGTTTCTGCTTACTGGCTGGAATTTTTACTTACTGGCTAGAGTTTCGCTGCGGAGCGGTTATTGCCGAAGCTCTTACTGGTAGCTTGGTACTGCTGCTTACCGGCGTTAGCTGTGCTCTTTTCGGTACTGTCTTGGCGTCATGTTCATCTGTCGTTTGAAGGCACGGGTAAAGTGGGAAGAATCGGAATACCCCATCTTCGCGCCCACTTGCGTGATCGATAGATCGGACTGCTCTAGCAACTCCAAGACCTGCTCAAGAACCATCTCTTCAATCAAGGTTTTGTAGACCACCCCTTCACTTTCCAACCGACGCTGGATTGTTCTGACATGAATATTCAGAATCTCAGAAGCTAAGCTAATTGGGAGTTTCCCCATCGTGAGATAAGGTTTAATAACAAGCTTAAAAGCGCTCAGGAATGAGCTAGGTAAAGGCTTAGTGAGATCTGATACTTGAGCAATTTTGGGTAAAACAATCGGTGCAAGCATGATGTCTTCAGGGATCTCAAAGGCAGTGACCGGTCTATGCGTATAAAACTGAGCACTGCCCATTTGTGGTAGAGATTGAAAGCATTCGAGATCGCCATTCTGAATGCCAACCTCAGACGGCTTCCAACGACCTTGCGTTAATACTGAAAGTAGCTCGTTGATGAAAATAACAGAGAACAGTTCAGCGAACTTAAACCAAGGTGCGTTAGTAAATGGCTTCTCGCGAACCAACCACCACTTGCCTCCGGATTGCTTGGTATAGACATTCGCACCATTGGATACGAGCTTCAACTGCTCACCAAATTGGTCTAGCGCGTTTTTCAATGAATCCTGCTTGCTTAGCTTAGCCACAAACCTTGGTACATAGGTTTGTTTGCAAAAGCTCCACATAAACAACGCAAACTCTTCTCTCGACGCTGATTCACCCATAATCTTGACCACATTTTTTATGGTGGTCTCTGGGAGGTAATCGTAATGGTCATTACTGGTGAGAATGTCATTCGGGATTTTGGCACTGCGTAACAAGGTGTAGATTTCACCATCGATATGTTTGAACAGTTCCGCAAACAGCTCGACTTCCTTCTTATCTACCACTGTCATTATCTGAGAGGTATCTGGCATCCTTTCCTCTTAATCTGTTCTTTCAAGAACTCAAATTGTCACCTTATTTAAGATAGCAGAACAAACGATGGGTTACCTAGGCCTACTAACCGAATATCTCCGTCAAAATAACGAATAAACAACCGGTTAGTGGCCAAGATCATGTTTACTGACTTGGTAGATTATTGAACGGCGAGCTCCCCTCTGCGTACCCAGAATGCTCGAACATGGTCATAAATTAGATTAAACACAAACGCGTAAATGGTAATAAAAATGGTCACGCCGATATCCATCAAAAATGCTTGCCATAACCCCACGTTAAGTAAGTATGCCATCACAGGGATCGTCGCGAACAACAAGCCAGCCTCAAATAGCACGACGTGAAAAACGCGTAACTTAAGCGAACGCTTTGATTTTTCGCCCGTGAAATAACGATCAAAAATACGGTTAAAACAGTAGTTCCAAATCATTGCGATAGTCGCAATAACTATCATGGTTCCTGATAAGGCATTCACATCGTGATCAGTAAATATCGCTAAACCTATAATTGACAGTGTGACGGCCAATACTTCAAACAGCACCGAGTGGAAAACTCTCTCTAACGTACTCATACATTCCTATAGCTATTTATTACATGGTGGGTTAGCCGAAATTATGTCACCGAAAACAATAAGAGAAAGTTAACAGCCATCACGATTAGTGATAGCTTAAGTATAAACACCCCATTTTGAATTGAGCGAGAGATAACATGTACAGTTTTGAGCAACTAAAAGTCTTCGTCACGGTGTGTGAAAGTGGCTCTTTCTCTGCCGCCGCTCGCAAACTGAAACGCGCTCAGTCCGGCGTCAGCCAATCGATCGCCAATCTAGAAATTGCCATTGACCAAGAGCTGTTTAACCGAGAGAAAAACATCCCCGTTTTAACCAGCAAAGGTAAAGCGTTATTGCCTGTGGCTAAGTCGATTCTCGACCAGCAAAAGTACTTCGATCAAAAAGTAGAATCGCTGACCCAAGAAGATGAGCACGAACTGATCATTGCGGTTGATGAAAGCATCATAGACAAGAACTTCATTAAGATAATCAGCTCACTCGCCGCTCAATTCCCGATCACACACTTCGATATCATTACCACCTCAACCTTTGATGTTGAAGACCTAGTAAGACGCGGAAAAGCACAGATTGGCATCATTTACGCGGACGGCGAACTTAAGGTGGATATGGATTTCTTCTTGCTGGGCCAAGCGCGTTTCCTCACCGTTAGCTCTACCACTCACGAACTCAGCCAAATGTCGGTAGTACAAGACTCGGACCTCAAGCGTTATCGCCAATGTGTACATCGCAGCTCAAAGCAGCGCGAACTGTGGTTCACCTACGGTATTAGCTCGATGCTTTGGTACGCCAACAATCACAAGACCATTGTTGATCTCGTTGAACAGAACGTAGGGTGGGCGAATGTGCCCGAGATGATGGTGATGGAAGGCATTCAAAAAGGCGATCTTGTGGCGTTGCCTGTCTCACACGAGCATGGTGGTTGGATTACTCCTGTGGGTTGTTTAGTTTCTCGCAGCCACATCAATGGCCCAGTTCTCACCAGCCTTATTGAGCAGATTAAGGGGCACTCATTGCAATACAATCAATGGCAGGCAAACTAACCTCCCTTATTCTTCACACATCGTCAATTCAGAGGTTCAATATCGGCGTGGAACTCACCACGGCTACCTCATTTCTGCTTATCTTGCCGATAAATATCTTTGTCGTCTGGATAAAACACCCTAGTTGATGTCCAAAAGTGACCTAACTACACTGCGATCCCAACGGGTTTGTCTTTTCAAACAAATTTAGACGGACCCAAATCGCTCTTTAACACCACTGACCCAACTTCAAATCTCTCAGATAAACGCTCTGCCTTGCAGTCGCTTACATCGGTTTCAAATAGATCACTTTTTGAATATTGATTCGCACCCAGTTTATGAGCGCTCTTTGAGTGCTTTTTTATATCTAAATGAACCTTTTGGAAAATTTGTCGTGAACGTTTTAAGAAATATTTGCCCTGAGAAAATGGGTAAAGAGCGTAACAAACGAGAGTATGATTTACGCGTACTTAATTGTGTCAGTGAAAGCGAATATGAATCGCGTATGGCGGTTTGGAATAGCCTAGCGTTAACTGCTACTCCGTCTGCTTCGGAAACAAAGGGCTTCATCGATGAGTCTTTCAACAAGCTTCAACAAGACCTAAAAGAAGCTAGCCGTGAGTTGTCGATTAACTACACGGACTTCATCGCAATGGCGCATGAAGAGATCAACTACATTAAGGTGTTTGTTGCTGATAAAACTGCACAATTCGGTTGGTACGCTGCGATCGTTCTTATGGTCATCGGCACGGTTGCGCTTTGCATTCAGTAGACCAAGCGATGTGTTAGATAGAGCACCTTAAATACTCCATCGGTAAACACATGTAGCACAACTCCGTGCTTGTGCTTTCACTAGAAAACAGATGACCAACGTCATTTGTTTTCTAGTATCTACTCCCCTTTTCAATCTCCCATCAGAGATAGCAGATCCTGCGTCGCTTGTTTTGGGCTTTCAGCGTGACATATCGCTGATACCAAGGCCAATCCATGAATACCTGTCTTAACCAACTGCGGAATGTTCGACTCGTTGATTCCACCGATACCCACAATCGGCAACTTCGTTGTTTCCAAAGCCATTTGAATGCCTTCATAACCCCAATGTGTCTTTAGATTCGTCTTGGTCGGTGTCGCAAAAAGCGCGCTGAGGCCAATGTAATCGATCGGCAAACTATCTGCTTCTTGTAGCTGCTGTTCAGTTTCAATTGATAACCCAAGAATCTTATCCGGACCAATCAACTGACGTGCTAACTCTGCAGGCATATCCGATTGGCCCAGATGTAAACCATCGGCGTCGACAGCCAATGCAACGTCCACTCGGTCATTAATAATCAGCGGTACACCTGAGCCAACCAAAATAGACTTAACCGCTTGTGCACGTTCAATGAAGGCTCTTACGTCCCCATGTTTCTCTCTTACTTGGACCATAGTGACGCCACCCGCAACCGCTTGTCCAACCACGAACTTAAGCGTTTCTAAATCTTGTTGGTCATCCGTTACTAAGTAGAGCTTATAAGGGTTCATTTCGTACCTTTGGAGTCGATGTCTAAAATTGGCGTTGCACCATTTTACCGACAAATCACATCATGTGCATGGAAGTTAATACTAAATTAGCTCAATGATACACGTACCATCAAATACGCAACTCATTGAAAGCATGCCGAAAAACCTGAACTTTTTAACTAAAGCGTTACTTATTACACAAAGAATTCACTTCAAGCATGCCCAGAACGCTGTTTTATGAAATACTCCGCTGTGAAGGAATCAGGTAAATATAGGGATAGTTATGCGCCACCTTTCTATAGCGCTCAAGATCAAGCTGGGTTATGCCATCTGCTTGCTCTTTTTCGTCATTTCAGGCTTCGTGAGTTACAAAGGTATCCAAACCTTGTCGAACGGCTTTAGCCAATACAGTGAACTCAGCCAAAAAGCGACATTATCAAGCAACATTCAAGTGCACTTTCTTCAGATGCGTTTAGCTTCTGAACGTTACTTAGAGTCATTGGATGAACAGTACGAAACGAATTATCAATCAAGCAAACTTGCGATTGATGAACTGCTCAACAACTTAATCCAATCCACCAGCAAAAACGATAGCCTAGCTAGCCTGCAATTAGTGCAAGACAGCGTGGCGGCGTTTGATGTGGCTTATGGGTCAATGAAACAGAGTGAGCTCCTCATTGACCAACTGGTCAACGTTGAGATGGTCAAACGAGAAACCAACGCACTGAAAGCAGCTCAGAGCTTGCTGTATGAGTCTTACAATAACAACGATCCAAACGCGAGCTTATACGCGGGTATGTTGATGGAGAACTTCCTCGCAGCCAAGATCACCGTGCTCAGTTACTCAAACAACAACGACCTCAAAACCTATGAAGCGGGTAAAGATATCTTTGAATACGCGCTACCAGGTATTGAAGGCGATATTGAGTCTCTCAAATCGTCGCCTTATCAAAGTGAGCTGATTGAAGACTTCTCGAACCAGCGCGAAGCGTATGCAAAAGGCTTTGAGCAAGTTCATCAACAGATGATTGAGAACACGCAAAGAACCGCTACCCTCGCCTCTATTGGTGACAGCTTAGCGATTGCGGTCGCGGATGCTCAAAGTATTCTCGAGCAACAGAAACAAGCGCTCACGCCAGTGCTACAAGCCAGTGAAAAGCGTTCGATTCAAATCATCATATTGCTGACGGGTGTGGCCTTAGTTATTGGTATGACGAGCGCCGTGTTGGTGACTCGTTCTATAACCAAAGGCATCGCACAGGTTAAACAGATCACCAACGAGCTCTCTCAGGGCAACTTAAATGTTGAAGTGAACATTGAGAGCAAAAATGAGATTGGCGAACTGCTGACTAATATGGAGATCACCATTGAGTCTCTGCGCGATATTGTTGGTCAAGTGAACCGTTCTAGCGTGCGCATTGGTGAGATGTCGGAGTCACTCAATCAAGTGACAAACAACAGCTCGACCAACGCAACACAGTTGAACAATGAAATGATCAATATATCTTCTGCCGTTGATCAATTGGCTTCAAGCACATCAGAAATTGCGGCAAGTGCTAACCACGCGTCTCAAGTTGCCAACCAAGCAACCGAGAATGTGGCAATGGGACTCAAAGAAGTAGACAAAACTCTGC
This sequence comes from Vibrio sp. 10N.261.46.A3, assembly GCF_041472995.1. Taxonomy (NCBI): domain Bacteria; kingdom Pseudomonadati; phylum Pseudomonadota; class Gammaproteobacteria; order Vibrionales; family Vibrionaceae; genus Vibrio; species Vibrio sp. 10N.261.46.A3. Next base: position 56,815 of record NZ_JBFRRH010000060.1, read on the forward strand.
ATGAGATTGGCAGCGCCGACGAAAGCATGCAGGTCAGCAGCCAAAAAGTGACGGACCTACACAAAGAGTCGATGAACATTGGTGCCATTCTTGAAGTAATCAAAGGCGTTTCTGAGCAAACTAACCTATTGGCATTGAACGCTGCCATTGAAGCCGCTCGTGCGGGTGAACAAGGTCGTGGCTTTGCTGTCGTAGCCGATGAAGTGAGAACGCTCGCTAAACGAACTCAAGACTCAGCAAGCCAGATTGACGAACTCATCACCTCGCTACAACGTGGTGCCAAAGACGCGCTAGAATCGATCAAAGAGAGTCACAGCACGGTTTCTGATGCTTCGACTCAGGCGCAACAAGCTTCTCAGAACCTGCATGTGATTAACCAACACATCCAAGATTTAAATCAGGCCAACAGCCAAATCGCGATATCCGTCGATGAGCAAGACTGCTTAACCAAGTCACTGGGTGAAAATGCGCAAGGTGCCAATACCATCGCGCAAAGCAACCAAGAATCGGTCAGCAGCATTTCAGGTGCAGCGAGCGACTTAACTGAGGTTGCTCATCATCTAGAGAGCCAAGTGAATCGTTTTAGAACCTAGCATAAGCTGCTTTATCACAGCTGACATAGTTCTGAGTCACAAACAAAAAGCCCCCTACACATAAGTGTCGGGGGCTTTCTTTTAGTTAAAAGCTTTAAATTAAGAGCTATTAACTTCGAACTATCAGTTTTGAGCTTAGAACTAGATTAAACCTACTGAATCTTCAAGCGTTGAATCAGTGTCTCTTCATCGAGTTGATACAGCTCATCAAGCAAGTTCATTTGCAAACTACCTGGGCCTCGTGAGTTCTCAGCCGCTATTTCACTAACCACACCCAGAACAGCTGCAGCAGCCAAACCACTGTCATCACCGACAGCCGCAAATGCTCCGGTCAATGCCGTTAAGGTACAGCCCATGCCTGTCACATAAGGCATCATTGGATGACCATTGTTTAACGTCACAACACTGTCTTTCGTGACAACGTAATCCGTCTCACCAGAAATAACCACATTCGCACCGTATTCAGTCACTAAGCATTGCGCAGCGCCTAATGCAGCATCACTGCTATCCAACGCATCAACGCCTTTGCTCTGTGCTTGCTCACCCGCTAACGCGATAATCTCAGACGCGTTACCACGAATGATTAGCTTATCCGCTAAACGTGCGATTTCACGAGAAGTCTCGGTACGCAATGTGCTTGCACCACAACCCACAGGGTCAAGAACCACCACCTTGTTGTTCGCGTTAGCTTGTTCGACCGCGAAGCGCATTCTCGGCGTCCAAACACTGTCGAGCGTGCCGATGTTAATCACAAGCGCGCCAGAGAAAGACATCATCTCAGCCAGTTCTTGTTGCGAGTGCGCCATAATTGGCGAAGCACCAATCGCTAATAACGCATTGGCCGTGTTGTTCATCACGACGTAGTTAGTGATGTTCACCACCAGTGGCTTTTGCTCTCGTACTGCGCGTAACGATTGAATAATTTGTTCAGTAAGCATGGGTAAATCCTTATTCATTAAAGTCGCTTTTAAGCCGCTGTTGAATCATTAAGAGCGTTCAGTCCTTGCTGCCAAAAAGCCACTTCCATACGCGTTGCGGTTTTGAAGATATGAACGATGTTCTGACCGCGCTCGCTGTTGATATCAATTTCAGCAAGCAGCTGGTTGAAGTATTCCGCGCCCGTTGCTACGCCAGACTGGAACTCTTCACTGCCATACAGTTGCAGCCAACTTGCGTATGGGTTGCCTTCTAATACGGTATCGCTGCTTTCTAACAGCGCTTTACCAATCACAGCGTAACCAATGGAACACGGAGCCAGTGCTGCATATAAGTCAACAAGATCACCCGTCATGCCTGCATCCAGAACGTAGCGCGTGTAAGCAACTGTACCGAAATCTTCCGGTTCGTTTTCCAAATCAGATTCAGTTAAACCCCACTGACCACAGTAAGTCACGTGGTGAGAGATTTCAGAATCTAATAAAGCATGAACACTTGGCAGTGCACGACGCATATCCGCCAGTGTTTTTGCCTTGTAAATCGCCAACGCATAAGCGCGGGCATACTGTTTTAGAAACAGAAAATCTTGCTTCAGATAGTGCAGAAAACATGGTTGAGCTAGCGTGCCGTTTGCTAGCGTTTTAACAAAATCATGCTCTGTGTAGTCTTGCCAATCTTGTTGGCAGGCTTGGATTAAGTCTTGGTATTTCATGAGATTCCTTAGTCAAAATTCGGTACGTAGTCAGCAGCTTTTGGTAGTGATTTGATGATGCCTTTGTCGAACATGAACTGTGCGTAATCGTCGTAACGTTTCAGGTCGACAGCAGAAGGGCGAAGTGCAAAACGAGTTAGCGTGTCGTTCCATGCGCGTTGGTTAAGCTCGTTGTTCAACGTATCTGGTGAATACGCAACAAACTCGCTCCATGACTCTTGTGGGTGGTTCACGATGTAAGTTGTTGCTTGTTCCAATGCTTTATTGAACGCTTTGATCGCTTCATCATCGTGCTGCTTTGCGTTCGCAACAAAGATAAGCTCATCGTAAGCTGGCACACCGTGCTCTTCTGGGAAGAACGCTTTTGCTTTAAAGCCTTCAAGGGCTAACTGGTTGGTTTCGAAGTTACGTAGACCACCCCAAATTGCATCTACCTTGCCCGATGCCAATGAAGAAGACAGTGCCCAACCAACATTGATGGTTTGCACGTCCGTAAACTCAACATTTTCTTGCGCTAACATGGTGCCGATAGTCGCTTCTTCGTTTCCAGCGATCGCAATACCGATCTTCTTGCCTTTCAGATCCGCTAGCGAATCGTTCTTGCCGTTATCCAATACCATTAGTGTGTTCAGTGGCGTCGCGATAAGGGTTGATGCACGAACTAAAGGAAGGTCCGCTGCCACATCCATGGTTAAACTTGGTTGGTAAGTTACCGCTAAATCGACCTTACCTGCCGCGACCAACTTTGCTGGCGTGCTTGGGTCTGCTGGTTCTTGAATTTCAATGTCTAAGCCTTGGTCAGCAAAGTAGCCACGCTCTTGAGCGATCACAATTGGGCCATGGTTCGGGTTCACAAACCAATCCAACATCAGCGTCAGTTTCTTTTGTTCAGAGTCCGCTAGAGCATGACCTGAAACCAATGAAGCAAGCAGTGCCACTGCACCTATCAATTTTGTATTTTTCACAGTTAACCTTTCCTTTTGAATATTATTCTTATGTTTATCGAGCTAGTTTTTAACGAGGTTTTGTTTAGATAAATAGCCTTGAGCGAAGCTTTATTAAACAAAGAGTTATTGAGCGAACCATCATTGGTTTTCCCAAGGGATAGCCTTTTTAAGTAATTTGTCTGTGATGAAGTAGAGCGAGATTGAAAGCACCGCCAAGATGAATAAGGCCGCAAACATCTCGTCGATGATCATGCGCGCGTTGGCTTGCAGCATTAAGTAGCCTAGCCCTTCACTCGAACCCACCCACTCACCGACAACCGCGCCAATTGGAGCAATAACCACAGCGACACGAATACCAGACGCCAGTGTTGGCAGCGCAGCAGGCAGCTGGATATAACGCAGTAGTTGCCATTTCGATGCACCCATCGTCTTAGCAAGGTCAAGATAACCTGTCGGGGTATTTCGCAGGCCGTCATAACAACATGTAGTCACGGGGAAGAAGATAATGATCGCCGCCATCACCACTTTTGAGGCGATGCCATAACCCAGCCACAGCATCAATACTGGCGCAATCGCAAACACAGGGATCGCTTGGCTAGCAATTAAGATAGGCAACAACCAGCGTTTCAGCGGTTCGAACATCAACATCTGCAGGGCGAAAAATAGCCCCATAGACAATCCGAGTAACAAGCCAAGTAGGATTTCTTGCGCAGTCACCCATGTGTGTTTGAGTAACACATCGTAACGTTCGATTAGCTTAATAAAGACTTCTGCAGGCGCTGGCAGAATGAAGCTCGGCATCTCGAAGATAACCACCACCATTTGCCATAAACCGAGAATCACGGCGCTGCTGATAAGCAAACGCATAAAGGGATTCATCTGACGAGGACGTGTAGTGGTAGTCTGTACGTTAGCTGAACGAGCCACAGCTTCGCTTCGTGTTAGATCATTCATAATCTCGCTCCAACTGATCTAAGATCGCTTGTTGCAGCTCAGCACATTCACCGTCTAGCACTCTCGGCGTTGACGTGAGAGGCACAGATAAAGACTGAGCGCTCGCCGGTGTGCCTTGCAACACATACAAGTTATCCGCCAAACGCACCGCTTCTTGTGGATCATGAGTAATCAACACAACGGTTTTATCTCTTAACAGTTCACACGCTAAGCTCTGTAACTTGTGTCTTGTTACCGCATCCAGCGCAGAGAACGGCTCGTCCATCAGCACAACAGGTTTGTCTTGCATTAAGGTGCGAGCCAAAGCAACTCGCTGACGCATACCGCCAGACAATTGATCCGGCATAGCATCCGCGTGATCAGCCAAACCAACCGCAGCTAACAACTCTAGTGCTTGGTTGGTTTGCTGTTCTTTATCAGAAACTGGATTTTGAAAGCGATGACTCAGGCATACATTGTCGATAACCGATAGCCATGGCAGTAACAAGTCTTGCTGTGCCATGTAAGCGATGCGGTCCGTTAAAGGCAATTCATCGGACGTTGCCAATGTGCCCTGCCACTCCACCTTGTCGTCCAGCAAGCCTGCCAGATAACGCAATACCGTGGTTTTTCCGCAACCACTTCGACCCAGCAATACCGTCCACTTACCTGCGTTTAAGCTAAGCGACAACCCAGACAAGGTCGCGTACTCGCTGTCTCGGTAACGTAACGTCGCGTTGCTGAGTTGAACGCCAACCGTATTAACGGACATTACCGTGTCCAGCGAAGAAGTGATTTACCGGGCCATGACCTTGACCAACTTGCAACTCATCAGCATGAGCAATCGCGCGAGAAATGTATTGTTTGCCTAGGTCAACAGCTTCTGCCAGCGTGTTACCCTGAGCCAAGAAAGAAGCAATAGCAGATGAAAGCGTACAACCCGTACCATGCGTGTTTTTAGTCGGGAAACGCTTAGCACTAATCAAGGCAGAGGTGGTTGGTAGAATCAGTAGGTCATTACTGTTTTCATCTTTCTCTAAATGGCCGCCTTTGAGAAGAACGGCTTTAGCACCTAATGCGCGCAGGTCTTCAATCATGCCCTGCATTTCAGCTTCGCTTTCAGGTACTGGCTTGCCTGTAAGTGCAGCGCCTTCTGGCAAGTTAGGGGTGATAATGTCTGCCAGCGGAATCAGTTCTTGCTTTAGCGTTGTAATGGCAGAGTTTTCTAAGAGAAGATCGCCACTTGTTGCGACCATTACAGGGTCAATCACTAAGTGTTTAGGTTGGTACTGCTTAATTTTGTCAGCGACGACTTTGATGATTTGCGAATCGGCCAACATGCCGACTTTCACGGCCACGATATTCAGGTCAGTGAAAACTGCATCTAACTGACTAGCAACATGGTCGAGTGGAATAGGAAAAATGGCGGAAACGCCTTGCGTGTTCTGGGAAGTGATCGCGGTAATTACCGAACAAGCGAAACTACCTGTCGCAGACATAGCTTTAATATCAGCTTGGATACCTGCACCGCCGCCACTGTCTGAGCCAGCGATCGTCAATACAATCGGAGTGTTCGTTCGAATCGAACCATCCACAGAATGCTGTGAAGCTGAGGCTTTTGGCGTTAAATCTTTTGAAATAGAACTGTGTGTCATTGTCGCTCCTACTATCTTACAAGACGTAGGAGAACGAACACCGATCGAAGGAGAAGTCGCATTGGATTCATGAAGAGTCTTCATGAGTGCAGACGTAGATCAAGTGCTTATAGTTCCCTACGCCAGTGTTAACTGAATCAGGTTCAACGGGTCTCGATTAACGATCTCAGCAAACACCTAATAAGGTATATGCCCCCCGACTATTGATAGCGATAGTAACAGCACTCTCACAACTGAGATACTGATTTTATTCAATTATAAGAATTACGCATGAATAAATTTCAATTAGGCTCAACAAAACAAATACTTATAACGTTCCTTTAGCTGGCTTCGACTGTATAAACAAGCACAGCACAATCAGAGACATACCTAGCCAGCCAGTAAAAGAAATCAGCTCACCGACAACGCAGACGGCAAGCACCGCTGCAACTACTGGTTCAAACAGAGTCAGTAGATTGGCACTACTCGCGGTCACATGGCGCAGACCAAAACTGAAGGCGACATAGCCCAAGCATTGTGGGATTAAGGTCAGATAACTGATGACTAATACGTTGGTCTGCGAGGAAAACAGGTTCTCACCCGTAAACCAGAGCGTTGGCAACAACAACATCGCGCCGAGGCCAAAAATACTGCCCATCGCCGCTTGCGACTTAATCCCTTTATCGATCAGTGCTTTTGTCGCCCAAGAATAAATGGCGTAACACAGCCCTGCGAGCAAACCCAAGGCAATACCCAACAGCTTGAGATCATCACCGGATTCATTCGTCGATGAAGATTCTGAAAACACTAACAGCCCAATACCCACCACACCAGTCGCAAAGCTAGTGAGCCAACGTTTGTTGATATTATTATTTTTGCTAATCAGACACTCTAACAGTGCCGAAAAGAAAGGTGCGGTTGCAATCGAAACCACGGTACCAATCGCCACGCCTGATAATTTCATCGAAGAATAGAAAGCCAAAGGGTAGACCGCCAAAGCCAAAGCGCTCGCTGCCAACAGCCTCTTGTTCTGCAAAAGCTTGTCAAACGCGAATAGGATTTTTCGATATGCCAAGCCAGCTTGAATTAGGCCGCCGACACCCATAGAGAAAGCACCAATCGCTAATGGACTAAGATCGGGAGCAAAACTTGCGGCGGTGCCTGTCGTACCCCATAAAATAGAAGCAAACAAGATAGCTAAAGTGCCCGTTTGGAATTCGTTAACGCGATTGATGGCAAGATTCATTTCTATTACCCAATTTTCAGTTCTGAAATAGATAATAGTGAAGATTGCTAAAAGTTAGTTTGCCGAAAGGACGCTATTATTGTTTCTAAAGACTCTCTTTCATTGAGCCTAGAAACGCCCTTGGGGACATTCCAAAGTGCTGAGAGAAGCGGCGACTGAAAGCAGAAACATCACTATACCCCACATTTTCAGCAATCAACTGAACCGGTAAATCGGTGTGGGTTAGCAAGGCTTGGGCTTTCTCCATACGATAGCGAGTGATGTATTTAAGCGCACTGATGCCCAGACATTCTTTGAAGCGTTTTTTGAATTGGGTAGGACTCAAACAGGCCGTTTCAGCAAGTTGTGAAATGGATAACGGCTGGGTATAGTTATCCGCGATTAGCCTTTGTACGGCACGGATTCTTGGGTCGATGCTCTTACTCAGTTGTTGTTGCTCTAACAGCAGTGAAAACACATCCAAGATTGATGACTCAATACCACTATCGACCTGATACTCCAGCTGCTTCTCAACAAACAACAAGAAGCTCATCAAAGGTGGTGTTATCGTGAAAACCGAGAGCTCATGCTCCAACAAGTGCTGCGGCAACTCCGCCATATCCGCGACAATAAACCGCGCGGCTTCATCCGCTTTAAACGCATGCGCTGTGGTTACCGGAATTACGACACATTCGCCCACGGCCACTTTGCCGACATACCCCACCATCTCGATATTGATACTGCCTTGGATCGGCAATACCAATTGATGATGGTCATCATGAGCATGAGTATTAAATTGCTTGGTGTAAGATCGAATGCTTAAGCTAGATTTCATGAGCAACGCCGGAGTACATTTCGCTAGGTTAAAGTAAGAGACACAACGTTACATCATCACTTCCCTAGAGTCACACTCAATGCGTATCAAATTCATGCTAACTCGGTGACATGATCAAAAACGGCCTCCAAATGAGAGGCCGTTTTGATTAAAAAGCGTCATTCACATAAAGCTTAGAATGACACTTGGCTATCCTGACCAACCACTACCTGAACACTATTTTGAACATCATAGATTTCAAAACCATCAGCAACTGGATCAGCATTGTCTTCATCACTGTCGAACTGCGCTGTACAGGTATACCCCAATGAGTAAGTACCTGGATCGATGAAGCCCAGAGAGAACTCATAGTTAGTCTGTGCTTGATTCATTGCCACTGACGCTGAAGTGATCGGTTTCACTTCATCACTGCCGCCAATCGGAGCCATGTCAGCTTGTTCAACATCACCTTCATACAAGTACACCGACTGAACAAATGTATTATCACCACCGTTACAAGTGTCATAAGTAGAAAGAGCAACAGTGCCTTCAATGTTTCCTGTCTCAACCGTATTGATAAGGCTTACAGACGTTCTTTGAATAGTGTAATCAGGGAAAGTTGAACTGTTCTTTAAGCCTCGTCGAAGATCGAACTCAACAACAAAATCGTTACTCTGTTGGTTCACATTAAATGAATCATTAAAGTAAAGCACGCCAGCGTTATCTTCTTTACCCACACCTTGCGGACACGCGCCTTCACCTTTCACCGTTAACTCATGAGTCGTATCATCGTTTTCTATCACGTATGATGGATCTGTTGGATGATCGCCATCATTGGCAAACACACACAACTTATAGCTGCCTACCGGAATGACCTCATTTTCAATCAAAGGAAGCGCATCGCTGCCTTGGTAATCCAGCAAATTCACACTTAATGGAATCGGATCCTCGCCATCTGGCAATGGATCGCCATTTTCATCAACGTAATCGCCGTTTTCGTCCGTTTTATACACATCATATATCAGTGGCGAACCTCCCCCTTGAGGAAGTAAAGCGACCTTACTGAATGTCACGGTGACATCTTTAACATCATCAATGGGCGCATCACTCACGCTTAAGGTAATGGGTGTCGTGCTGCTTGATGAACTTGAATCACCGCCACAACCAACAAGCCCAACCAGCACAAGACTCGCTAAAGCGGTTTCCTTTAAATACTTCATAACTAGCTTCCTATAAATCACTGCTTAATAGAGGGCTTAGTTTGTTGCCCTCTTATTCTTTTCCTTAATGTGACTCATGGACAAACCGCGCTTATGGCCCAAATCAGTTAGCCCTATTATTTAGGGCTGTCTTCATCCAAAAACTCTGTTCATCAAGGTGCACATATCAGGTCGCACATAGGTTAATTAAGTCTAGTAAGTAAATTGTCAGTAGTCGCACATGTTTGGCAAGGTTGCTGTCAATTGTGTTGAAATGGTCGGTATGTAAAGGATAAGAAAGGATGATTGATAGCACTCAAATCAAAGTCAAAAATCGCCACCAAGATCAAAAAAGGCCGTTAAGACAGCTTGTTGCTGAACTTAAACGACCTTTTTAAGGAATGTGGATTAAGCTAATTCGATATTAGCTCATTCAAATTCACTTATTTTTGAAGTTGCTCTTTAGCCGCTTCAACCTTAGAAAAATCTAGGCCAAGCTCTTCAACTGCTTCTTTGATTAGCGCAGGGTTTTGCATTACCTGACCCATCAGCATTTGAAGTTTGTCTTGAGGTAAACCAAGTTGGCTGATCGTCGCCATTGCTGCAAGAGGGTTCTCTGTCAGCGTTTTAAATAGCTCACTGATCTGCTCGTCGCTAATATTATTCTCTTTCAACATCGCTAAAATCGGGTTCATTTTTTTGCCTTTGAAACACTAAATTAAATAGGAGCACAGCATATCATCTAGCTGTGCTCGATTGTACTAACAAGTGACGCTTTGGTTTAACGCGAACCGCACTTTTCCCAAACGCAAACAATGCTTGGCTTAACGAGATTCCAGTGGGTAAGAACGGTAGCTCCACATGCCATAAGTTCTTAGAGCATCACGGTAGATACCTAATAGCTCACCACTGCTCGCTTTCTTAAGATCTTCTAGCGGCTTATCTGGGTAAGAAACCGTATCGAAGGTAATGCCCTGTGGGCCTGTCTGCCAGCTCGCGATTTCAAACAGAGTTTGACCACGGCGAACATGGCTCGCCGAACTGATAATAGTCGCGTGTTTAATATCATGACGAGCAAGCGCGTAGCTACTGAACAAGGCATTACCTACCGTGCTGGTCGCGTAGTTCTCTTCAATGATGCGATCTTTGCTTACCCCTTTTTCGATAAGCCAATCTGCCATCAACTTACCTTCTGTCTTGTGATTCTTCGGCACGCCACCCGTTAACACGATCATCGCATCTGGGTTCGCTTTCGACATTTCTAATGTGGTTTCAAGGCGTTCAATCAAGATTTGATGCATAGAACCATCTGGGTTAAGCGCATAGCCCAAAGTGACAATGGCGCCGTGCTCATCCAATAAACCTTTGTCCGCCGACTCTTTCAGTGGTGTTTCTAGCACGCAATCAACCGTAGCAAAAATACGTTTGATGTCTTCGGCTTTGCCCTTGTTCAGGCTTTCCAGTTTCTCCATATGCTTGTTGGATTCACTTTCATTGCCTTCAAATCTTTGCCAAACCGCAAGATACGCATGCAAGTCGACATCGTCTGGTGCAACCGTCAATGCTTGCTCAAACAGCTCAATAGCGCGCTCTGCATTCTTGTTGTAGATCTGAGCGTTTGCTGCCGAGATCAACAGGTCAGTACGGTAAGGTTCTAACTGGTACGCTTCTAACAATCGGTTGGTCACAATTTCCATGTTGCTTGGCATTTTAGCCGTGAAGCCCGCGTGTGAAATTCTTGCCGGAGACTTAAACGCCTGCAACGCATCAAGAAGTAGTTGGTCGACAACTTGTCGCTTAGTCACCAACTGCGCGTAATCCGCAGAAGCCTGTACAGCGCCATCGTTAGCAGCAAAAGAGTAAGGTGTTGCGCCAAAAGCGAGCATGCCACCAAGAGCGAGGGCGATAATGTTCTTTTTCATGGAAAGATCCTGTGTCGTTAAGTGTTCACATCAGATTTGCTCACCAATGTAAGCCCCCAAGATTAAAAAACCGTGAACCAAACCTTACTCTCCAAGGTTGATATTCATTTGTTGCATAAGGTGTGGCTGCAGATCACGATTTTATGCGCCAGAGTAAGCTCAAATATCCAGATAGCTTCGAGTTATGAGGAGCTCCCTTGATCACTTTGGAATATTTAACTTCGAATCCCACATCCCGATTCCATCTAAACCCATAAGTTTAGAAGCTCAACATCAAACTTAAATGTGCATTTTATGTTCATTATTTCAGCTACTTAAAACGCTATCTCCCTTTCAGTCGATGCTCATTCACGTTTGCTCAACCAAGTTCAAAAAGCACAGGGTGTGATATCAAATCCGTCAATTCACAGAAAATTCAAAAATCAATCATTGAACGATCGTTCAAGTGGTGTTTTAATAAATCACCAATACAAGGAGTTACCCCATGCTTAAGTTCTATTTTCACCAAACACCAAACCCAATGAAGATCGCTCTGTTTTTGGAAGAGACAGGCCTAGATTTTGAACTTGTTCCTGTCGATACCTTAAAGGGTGAGCAGCATTCACCGGAATATCGTTTAATCAATCCAAATGGCAAAACGCCTGCGATTGAAGACGAAGGACAACGTGTATTCGACTCTAACGCTATCTTGCTGTACCTATCTGAGAAAACAGGCAAGCTAGCTGGTCAGCCAGAAGACAGAGCTGAACTATTATCTTGGATGATGTTTATCGCCAGCGGTCTTGGTCCATACTCTGGCCAATCGGTACACTTCCGTCATGCTGCACCTGCAGGATTAGATTACGCGGTAAATCGTTATCTACGCGAAGCGCAACGTCACTACGAAGTATTAGAGAAACATATGGAAGGTCGTGAGTTTTTCGTCGGAAATGAGTACACCATCGTCGATGTCGCGGCATGGGGTTGGATTGACAAAGCACCGGTTGTGCTTGGTGAAGAAGGCTTAGAACCTTACCCGAACTTGAAGCGCTGGTTCGATGCAATCAACGCCCGCCCTGCTGCACTGCGTGCTCGCGAAATCGGCAAAGGCATTGAGTTTAAAACCGAACGTGATGAAGAGGCGCTTAGAGCGTTATTCCCGTCTAACTTCGCTGAATAGCAATAATAGTAACAAGAACTCTATTACCGACACTCACCAGTTAAGCGTTCAGAACATGAATACGAAGCTCAGTTCCGTGCTGAGCCGTATGGTCAAAACTGAGCTTGATTGGTGAGCTAAGATCGTTCTTCAATCAAGTTCGCCTGTTATAAAGCAATTCTTATCTATTTCCTTTAAAGCCTTTAGAAGCAGTGCCGATTCTCGATTTCAAGCGTGTAGAAACAGACGTTGCGCGAATACGACCAACTACTGTCCAGAAAATTATGAATTGAGTAATGAGTAAGGTCAGCATCTTAAAAGAACCTCATTTCTAACGGCTTTGACTGCTTGGTTTTTCGCCTTTTATGGATATAAATAAACACTAACTTTATAACTATGATTGTCATGACTAACTCGATGATGAACAAAGGAGCGCTTATTCTACAAATTGAATTACATCAGACATCACAGAAGGCTTACATATCAGTTATAAAAATATAAACAAAAAATAAAGTAATACTAATCAATAACTTGTTACTAAAAACCATATCGACAAGATTTATTGAAATCAAAAATGGCTTCTATTCATTTCTCGTATTATAAAACGATAATCGTTTGATGATGCGCACATTCAAGCAACTATGCACAATAACGGCTCATCACAATTGAGGTCGTTATGCCGAACTTTCTAGTCCACATTTTTAATACACTAAAGCAATATGATTTGCTGCTTGCCCTTGTATTTATTCTTGCCTATTGGCTTCTCAAACGTTTTATTTCGACGACCGTTATCAACCTTGCACAGGTAAAGTCTGTCGCGACGACACGCACAATGTTCATCATTCGCTGCTTCAACATTTTCTCGTTCATACTGCTGTTTGCGACCTATATCATCGTCAGTGGAATTGGCTATGGGAACTTCACCATTTTCATCTCGTCCTTGGTGACGGTTTTTGGTGTCGCCTTCATCGCCCAATGGTCAATTCTGAGTAATATCACCGCGAGCTTTCTGATCTTCTTCGTATTCCCTTACCGAATTGGCGATTCAATCATTGTTGCAGATGGGGATGATATCGAAGGAAAGATCCTTGAGATTAAGATGTTTCATACTCTAATCAAACACCCAAGCGGCAACTTAATTGCTTACCCAAATTCTCTGCTGTTGCAGAAAAGCGTAACTAAGGTATTAAAGAAGAACTCTCCACGTACAGAAAGGCCTCGGTAACCGAGGCCTTATCATGTAATAGAGAAGCGAAACGCATTAGTTAGGTTGCTGTTTCTAGTGCGATTGCTATTTCTATTGCGGCTGCTACTGCTACCGCTTTTATCTGCTTTTAACTTTCACTATTTACCGTCAACGTCGAGTTTGACGCCCTGAAGTTGTTCAATCAGTTTGTCTAAATTACTGTCAAAGAACAACGGACCGGCTAGCGTCAATGCAATCGGGGAAGAAGTATTTTGCGTCGCTTGCAAATACAACTCTTTGGCACCCATAGTGTTGCCACGCGCCTCTTCTGCTTTAGCCATTAACAGATAAGTCAGAGGGGTATGTTGATTGTAAGGAATCGACAACAAGATCTTTAACGCCTTATCAGGCTCACTTTGAGACAGCGCTAATATTGCGTTCGCTTCACAAACACGAGGATTACTTCCTCGCTTAAGAATGGCAGACAAAGACGAGGAATATTGCTCATTCAACGCCTTGATTCTAGGTTTAATATTTTCCTCATCTGTTGAGAAAACCGTCAGCACTTCACTTATGTAACTCACCGAAATAGCATAAGCGTTATCTGGAGCCAGCGCTCTGGCCTCTCGAAAATGCTTAAGCGCCATATCAAAATCCACGGTGCTGTAAGAAACCCCGGTCGCAGACATCAACGCCTTGACCGATTCCTTATCCTGAGGAAAAACAGAAATATTGCGCTTTAACTCTTCTTCAGGCACATCGATATACATAGCACGCAATAAATCATCGATCATCGCAGCAAACGTCTCATGGAAACGAGCAAAGTTGGTGGAATAACGGCGGTTTAAATGCACGCCTCCCGACGCTCGGTTAACATACTTCACCAATAAACGAGTTTTCTTGCCGTCGCTGCTTTTTGCCGTTGAGATATTAAACTCAATCGCGGCCAACTTCTTATGCTCATCAGACTTAACCACTCTGATATTGCTATAAAAACCAATATGTTCAATCAGCTTAATTACGATTCCATAAAGCTCTGGTTGCGCCTTAACCTCTTCCGTTACATTCAATACAACATAACGAAATTCATAATGACTTAATGAGTGAGCCGAGCTTGCTTGCGAAGGGCTTTGTTTGTTCTGAGAAAACCACATATATGATGATTGTAAAACAATGACAACCGCCAAAAACGCCAGTATGTAATGCAGCTTTCTACTTCTTGGAGAATTTTCTGATGGCTTTACATAGCCCTCTTCCCTATCTTCTCTTTTGACAAACTCTTTGGCTTCAGGCGTTGATTGGCGTTCATTAACATCAAGCTGCTCTGGTTTTTGGAGAGCGGTTTTTTGGAGAGTTGTTTTTTGGAAATCAGGTTTTTGGAGCTCTACTTTCTCAACTTTCACTTCACCATCAAATCGGTAGCCACGCTTTGGAACGGTAACAATATAACTGCTTGCCCTTTTACTGTGTGTTTTCAGAACTTTTCGTAGTTCAAATACCGCTTGGGTGACAACTTGGTCGGTTAATACACTGCCATTCCAAACCTCTTCAATTAACTCATCACGCGTATGAGTCAAACCCGGGTTCAAACATAAGAACTCAAGCAACTTAGTGAGGCGGTTATCAATCGTAATACACGAATCAGCAAACTGAATCTGCCCTTCGTTAGGCATAAACTGCCACTCATCGACGATAAAACTGATGTTTTTCTCAAGCATTCACGCTCACTCACTCTTTATGGCTCTTCTTATCGTCTAAACATAGCTTCAATCCAATGATTTTGCTGATAATTTCGACCTGTTGTGTGTGATTTTTCACAATTTTCGTTTCAGCCGACATCATTCAGAAGCATTTCCATAAAATTCACGGCGGTTATTGTCAAAACTCAGAGCAAGCAAAAATTAATACGAGCGCCCCTAAAATTCTCTCAACAAAAATAGAGCCTAACTAACTGTAATAATTAACTTTATATTTTCTTGATATTGAAGTTATGAAACTTTATGAACTGGTGAGCTTTACGTTATGTCAGCGAATCACAAAATCTGCATGATAGCTCCACACCGCAAGTGAGGGGCGACATGCAAACGAGAGAAAGGCATAACGTTCCCTGTAGTCACTTGCAATAAGGACATAAGAATTGATGTAGACACATCACCCGCTGAAGGATTAGGGAACATTAGTTAACCTTTATATTAAGAGCTTTAAACCATGAAACTGAACAAATTTATTCTTCCTATCGCTGCTATCTTCTTCGTAACTCAAGCAAGCGCTGACCCATATATTGGTGCTAGCTACCTATATTCTGAGTACCAAGCTGAAAGCGACAATACAGATTTCAGTGATGAGAATAGCGGCTACAGCCTTTACTTAGGCTACCAGATTAATGACCTACTATCGGTTGAAGCTGGATACGCGGATTTTGTTGATACACACAAAGACTTCGAACACATTTATTCAGATGCATGGTTAGCAAGTACAAAACTCACACTACCTATTACGATTTTTGACGTATACGGTCGTCTAGGTATCGGTCACTTCCAAAGTAACCTAGGTGATACAGACGACATTTACTACGGTGTGGGTACAGGTGTAACTCTAGGTCCTGTTCGTGTTGCACTGGAATACACAATGTACGAAGCAAAAATCGTAGACAACAGCTACGCACTAAGCGCTGAATTCCGTTTCTAATAGGGTAAGTAATAAGGCTCCCTAGCCTTCCCTACACAATGAACACCATCAAGCCTCTGACATTCCATCAGAGGCTTTTTGCGTTGAATTTAAAACCGAACGGGATGAAGAAGCGAAACGAGCACTGTTTCCTTCGAATTATGCGAAGTAGAAGTAGTTAAGCCTGACAATGAGGCTCAGTAGTGAACTGCTGAGTCGCTTTTCTCTATTTTCCTCTCAATTTAAACTCAAACTACACCTCCACGCCTTCATTCGACGTCCTCTTCCTAGATTAAGTTGGTACCAATTAACCTATTTGTAAGTGCTCTCAAAGCCATAAGTAACTGTTACAAGTCATAAAATACTTATTTAGAGCTACTTGATATGAAATCATAATGATATTCTATATATCATTAAATATTTCATAGGCTTTGTAATGAGCCTTTTAAGTCAATCTAAGTGTGGTTTGTATATGACGGGCATCGAGCACGATGAAACGAGATTCATTGCCGATAAAGAAATTCACCAAGCAGCTAGCGGCACGTACTTAGTGGATATGGACGGCCTACTGTCTCTAGACGACATTCAGATCCTACCAGGTAAGAAACTAGCGATCAGCTTTAACGGTTCGACTCTAACAGTCGAAGAAGATGAAGTGAGAGTTGTGGGTAGAGTCGCGTTAACGCTAACCAAAATTAAATAGATAATTAAGCAGCACAGTAGCAGCTCGGAAACGCCATCCAATACTCTAGTTGCAATGCTGTGAAACGGCTCTGGCCAAGTCATTTTGCTTTTTCTGAATTCATAGGACACCTTATGGAATTACATACTCAACTTATAGTACATCGAGATTCATCTGATCATGTATCCAGTATACTTGATTCCAATGGTGTCAAGTACAGTGAGATACAAACTTTCTCGACTGGTAATATGGATACCGTTATTTGGATAGTTCAACACACGCCATGGGAAAGTATCGCCGCTGTTATTGGCTCTTTCTGTGTAGTGAAAGCTGCGAAGATAAAGGCTAAATCTCGAAAAAAAGTAGTAATAACTTATCCCGACAATAGCAGAGTTGAAATTACTGGTGATAATACGCTAGAGGAAATTAAACAAATTCTTCATCCACATAAGCAGGTTTACATTTCGATGTATGAAGACACTAACGAAATCAATGAATAGTAAAGCTCATATGTATCAAGGCTTTTATCCAAAGCCATCTATAGAAAAGGTTTATATAGTAGATTTGATAAAGAATCTTGCACGTAAACAAAGCTCTACCACAACATTCACAACGAAAAAATTCAAGGCCTTGTACTATCATGACTAGCAATATGAAATTTCAGGTAGAAAAACCCTCCTCTCAAGATCTGTTTGGCAGTAACGGCCATGATAATACCGCAACTGCAATTAAAGAAACGCTAGAGCACTTCTCTGATATTCACCTTATTGGCTTAGAGGGGGAGCTAGGAGCAGGAAAAAGTACGGTCCTGCAACTACTAAAATCAAAACTCGAACCAAACAAGTTCTCCTTTATCGAATTTGATGTAGAAAAATATCACCATTCTTCAACTAAAAGCTCATTTATTAAAGTTTTATCTTCAGAGCTAAAAAGACTTTATAGTTCGAATTCAAAAGATATTGACGAAGCGAAAGACCTTGCGCTCGGAAATAAATTCACTTACAAAAAAGAGGTAAAAAGTAATTTACCTTGGATTTCCTTCATACTAGTCATTTGTCTTCTATTAACCGCAAGAACAATGCAACCCGCGCTAGAAGCTATCGCAGATATTATTCGCGCACTAAATGATGACAACTTAGCTGAGAGGCCTATTTTTACTAGTGAGCAGTTGATTAATATCATGCTTGGATTTTCTCCTCTCATCTTAGCTTTAGGCTTAACCAGTCTTAGATTCTTCGGGAGCAAGGTTAAATGGGGTTGGTTATCAAAACTACCAAATATAGGAAGTGCATTAAAACGCAACTCAATATACCCGTGATCATTGA